>DAOVXH010000014.1 GCA_030636255.1 Methanomassiliicoccales archaeon | reverse complement strand
CCATCGACGAGAGGATTGCCTTTGCCACGGATTTGCTTGGAAAGGAAATTGGTGTGAACGAGTTCACAAGTCCAGGTCAGATGATTGACGTGGCAGCCAGAACAACTGGCAAGGGCTTCCAGGGACACACAAAGAGATGGGGCGTTAAGCTTCTATCCCACAAGAACAGCAAGCACAGAAGGATGATCGGAACATTAGGTCCGAAATCACCTGGCTATGTTCGTCCAACAGTCCCACAAGCAGGACAGATGGGTTATCATCAGAGAACAGAGTACAACAAGCGTATCCTCAAGATAGGCGAAGTTGAAGATGAAATAACACCAAATGGCGGATTTTTGCATTATGGAAATGTGAGGAACCAGTATGTTCTGATACACGGTTCAGTGCCAGGACCAAACAAGAGACTGATAAGATTCAGGGACGCCACAAGATACACAACAGGTGTGAAGGTGGATGAGCCCGAATTAACATACATTTCAAGAGAATCAAAGCAGGGGGCCTGAGTTAGATGGCAGAAGAAAAGAAAGCAGCACCAAAAAAGCCAGCAGAATCGAAGAAGGCTCCAGCTAAGAAAAAGGCAGCACCCAAGAAGAAAGCTGCACCAAAAAAGCCAGCAGCCGGTCAGGTCAATGTTTATAACCTGGACGGAAAGGTGAAGGGAAGTATTGATGTCCCTGAGGTTTTTGGCACACAGCACAGACCAGACATAATTCGTAAGGCAGTTAATTCAGCACAGGCCAACAGGCGGCAGGCATACGGCCCAGGAAAGATGGCTGGAATGAGGCACGCAGTTGCCCAATTGGGAAAAGGAAGAGGAGCAGCCCGTGTTCAGAGATTGACACAGGGCGGAGCTGCAGCAGAGTCCCCACCAAATGTTGGTGGAAGGCGCGCACATCCTCCAAGACCTGAGAGGGACTGGACCGAGAAGATCAACAAGAAAGAAAAGGCATTGGCCCTGAAATCGGCCATAGCTGCAACCGGTAACTTTGAGATGGTAAAGACCAGGGGCCACAAGGTCACTGATAAAATGACCATGCCAATGGTTGTCAGCGATGATTTTGAAATGCTTTTCGACGACATCACAAAAGAGTACACAAAACAGAAGGCCAGACCAGCCTACACAAAAGAGACTGTCAAAGTACTATTGGCCCTGGGATTCGAGAATGAGATGACAAGGGCAAAGGACGGTGTTCACCAGAGGGCAGGCCGCGGAAAGATGCGTGGTCGCAGGTTGAAGAAGCCAAAGAGCATTCTCTTTGTGGTGGATGACATGGAAAAGGCCAGAAAATGCCTGGGCAATATCCCCGGAGTAGATGTAACAACAGCTGCCAGACTCAATGTTGAGCATTTGGCACCCGGCGGAGACCCTGGAAGATTGACAGTTTACACAGAAAAGGCATTGGCCAACCTAGGAGGTAAGTAATATGCCAAGACCAGTACTTTTAACACCATACATCACAGAAAAATCAATGAACCATATCAGCGGAACACCAATCCAGGGAAACAGAGACGGAAACAGATTGGAGTTCATTGTGCGCAGAGATTCCACCAAGGCCGAGATTAAGGCAGCATTCGAGAGGCGCTACGAAGTTGATGTGGAAAAAGTGAACACCAGGATAGAGAAAGACGGCAAGCATGCCATAATAAAGCTGACAAAGGACTTTTCCGCAGAAGAGGTCGGCATGAGGTTGGGAATATTCTGAGGTGTATTATTATGAGAATCAATACTGTATATATAGGAGGGAACTGAAATGGGTAAACCAATCATTCCACAGAGAAGAGGAAAGGGCGGAAGCACCTACCGGTCACCGAGCCACAGGCACAAGGGAGTGCCAAGATATCCGAAAGCATTCACCGGAGAGGGTGTTGTAGAGGACATAATCCACGCACCAGGAAGAAGCACACCAATGGCAAAAATTCGATACGATGGCAAGAAGGGATTGTTACTGGCACCAGAAGGACTCAGGGTTAACCAGGCCATTAGTATCGGCTCTGGAAGCGAAGTAGAGCTGGGAAATGTTTTGCCGCTGGAAGAGATTCCAGAAGGTACACTTGTCCACAATATTGAGGCCAGGCCAGGCGACGGAGGAAAGTATGTCAAGGCAGCCGGTACATCAGCCGCAATTATCACAAGGGGCAAGAAGATTATCGTGCAGATGCCATCTGGAGCTTTCAAGAACTTTGACAAGAAATGCATGGCTACAGTCGGTATTCTTTCCAACTCTGGTAGAACAGACAAACCATTTGCCAAGGCCGGAAACAAGCATCACGCTTACAGAAGCAAGGCAAAGAGGAACAAGAATGTCAAGGGAATCGCAATGAACCCGGTGAATCACCCCCACGGTGGAGGCGGTCACCCTCATGTCGGAACCCAGAGCTCACCATCATACAATGCACCACCTGGAAGAAAGGTTGGTAATATCGCTCCAAAGCCTAAGAGCAAGAAGAACAGGAGGAAGTGAGAATGGCAAGGAAACAAACCAAAGGAGTATCATCCCCAAAGGCAGCCAGAAGAAAGGCAAGGAAGCGTAAGGGTGCAATCACCGCACGCAGAAAGAAAGAATTCACCTTCCGCGGATTCACAGTGGAAGAGCTTCAGGAGATGCCAATGGAAGAAGTTCTTGAGCTTCTTTCTTCAAGGGCCAGGCGTTCTTACAACCGGGGCTTAAATGAGGAAGAACAGGTCTTTGTTGACCGCTTGCTCAAAGGCAATAAACCAATTTTGAAAACACATCGCAGGGAGATAGTAATTCTACCTTCATTTGTTGGAAAGACAGTTGGTGTTTACAATGGCAAGGAATTCAATGAGTTTGAGATCAAGCCAGAGATGATAGGACATTATCTAGGGGAATTTGCCCCAACAAGAAACAGTGTCAAGCACTCTGGACCAGGTGTAGGAGCAACAAGGAGCTCCAAGTTCATGCCACTGAAGTAGGTTGTGATGTTATGGGATATACAGGAAATTATAAACCGGAAACAATGGCAAGGGCTTATGGTAAAGAATTGCACATCTCACCAAAGCACTCTGTTGAGATATGCAGGGCAATCCGTGGATTACCAATTACATCGGCCATAGATATGCTTGAAGCTGTGGAGAGAAAAGAAGAGGCCATACCATTCAGAAGATACAATAAATGCGTACCACATCAGAAGACCAGGGGACCATACAAGAAGAAGATTGGCCCAGGTCGGTTCCCGGTGAAGGCAGCAAAGGCCATTCGCAGAATCATTCTCAGTGCCAGAGACAATGCAGAAAGGCAAATTGATGATTTGGCAGACATAGATGACCTTAAAATAATCACAGCAGCAGCTTCAAGAGGCCGCGTGATCAAGGGCTGGACGCCCAGGGCACATGGTCGCTGGACTGCATGGAACGAAGAAACCACTAACATTGAAATAATTCTTGAGAACATGGAGGAGTAAATATGGCCGGAGAACGTAAATTCGTGGACACAAATGTTAAAAGAGCACTTCTCAGAGAATATCTCAAGGAACAAATCAAGCGGGCAGGTTATGGCGGAGCTGATATCCAGCGTACCCCCATGGGAACCCGTGTTACCCTTATCACCGAGAGGCCAGGCCTGGTTATAGGCAGGAAGGGAGGCAGTATCAAGGCCCTTACCGATGCAATTGAGTTCGACTTTGGATTCGACAAGCCCCAGGTAGAGGTTGTTGAGGTGGAAAACGCTAATCTCAGTGCCCAGATAATGGCAGAGAAGCTTGCATCAGCACTCGAGAGAGGCTGGCATTTCAGAAGAGCTGGCCATTCTACCGTTCGCAGAATAATGGAGAACGGTGCAAAGGGCTGTCAGGTCATAATATCTGGAAAGCTCACAGGTCAGAGACACAGGACCGAGAAGTTCAAGGAAGGCCACATCAAGTTCTGCGGTGAGCCAAAACTCCAGTGGATGGAGGAAGGCTACACACCAGCAAAGCTGAAAGCTGGAGTTATCGGTGTCAAGGTTCAGATTATGCACCCAAAGGCAAGATTGCCTGATGAGGTCAACATAAAGGACGAGAAGGAAGTTGCAAAGATTCCAGATGCTGATAAACCAGAAGAGAAAAAGCCAGCCAAGGTTGAAAAACCATCCGAAGAGCCAAAAACAGAAGAACCTTCAGAGAAAGTAGAAGAGAAAAAGGCTCCAGCTAAAAAGAAGGTTGAAAAACCAGAACCGCCAGCGGTCAAAGAACCGAAGGCAGCAGAGCCAGCACCCGAGAAAAAGGCAGAGAAGCCCCCTGAAAAACCCCCAGAGGAACCAAAGGAAGCCCCAGCTGAGAAGAAAGAGGAGGGAACCGTAGATGGCACAACTTAAGATGAAGGAAATCAGGGATATGACTCCTGTATTGCGCGAGGATAAACTCCGTGAAGTTAGAGATGAACTCATGCACGAGCGGGGAATCGGAGCAATGGGTGGTGCACCTGCAAGTCCGGGAAAAATAAAGGCTTTAAGAAAGAACATTGCAAGGCTATTAACAGTTCAGAGAGAGGTCACACTGGCTTCTTTGAACAATGATAAGAAGAAAGCACCTTCATCGAGGAAGTCTACTTCCGAGAAAGGCGGAGCCAAAGGTTCCGACGCAACAAAGAAGAAGGAGACAATTACTGCTCCAGCCAAGAAAAAGAAGGAGGCCAAGCAGTAATGGCAGGTATTTGCTCCGTTTGCGGTCTCCCAGAAGAGCTTTGCATGTGCGAAGAGATAGCCAGAGAACAGCAACAGATTATTCTGCAAAGCGATAAACGCCGATACGGAAAGATGGTGACAATTGTCACCGGAATAGACTCTTCTGATATTGACGTGGACGATTTGGCTAGAACCTTGAAGACCAGGTGTGCCGCAGGAGGCACAATAAAAGATGGGAATATCGAACTCCAGGGAGACCATATGAAAAAGGTCAAGAAGGTCCTGGAAGAGATAGGATTCAAGGTAGAACAAAAAGGAGACCTTAAATGAGGACAGAAAAGAACCTTGGAAATCACGAGCTAATCGGGCTCAAGGTCACAGTATTGAAGGACGAGAATACCGAACACGAGGGTGTGGTCATAGACGAGACCATGAACACCTTCAGACTCTTCAGCGGCACAAAGAGGATAATGGTGCCAAAGGAAGGCAGGGACTTTCTCTTCAAGCTGGAAGATGGCCAGCATGTGATGCTCAAGGGGAAAAATATCAAATTCAGACCTGAGGATAGAACCAAGAAGGTAAGGTGAGTAAATGGTAACAAAGAAGGAAACTCCTTCCGGGAAGGAGAAGAAAAAGGACGAAGTACCAGCAGCAGGCGATTCTGCACAGCCGAAAAAGGAAACAAAAAAGACGGCCCCAAAGAAGACCAGCGGTACAAAGAAGTCCAAGAAAGCCAGCAAATCAGATGCTGGATTGAGCATCGGCATAGATGTAAAGCCGCCAGAGGGAACTTGCACAGATAAAGACTGCCCGTTCCACGGAACTCTGCCTGTAAGGGGACAGATTCTGGAAGGCTATGTTGTCTCAGACAAGATGCAGGGCACTGCCGTAATCAAAAGGGATTACATGAGAAAAATCCAGAAATACGAGAGACTGGAGAAGAGATCCAACAAGTACCTGGTACATAACCCATCATGCCTTGGCGTGGTCACCGGGGACAATGTGAAGATAATGGAATGCAGACCACTGAGCAAGATGGTCTCATTCGTAATAATTGAGAAGATGTAGGAGTGATTAAAATGAAGGGACTGGCTGGAAAACAGACTCGTGGAATTCCCACAGGTGCTCGCCTCGATTGCGTCGACAATACCGGTGCAAAGATAGTAGAGGTAATTGCAGTGCCTAAGTACGGAGGAACACACAGGAGATATCCAAGCGCAGGTGTTGGCGACCTTGTCATCGTAACAGTTAAGAAAGGAACCCCAGAGATGAGGAGACAGATTTTACATGCTGTCATCGTCCGCCAAAGACGAGCATTCAGGCGCTCGGACGGAACAATGGTTCAGTTCGAGGACAATGCCGTTGTAATCACTGCTGAGAACGGAGAGACAAAGGGCTCTGACATAAAGGGGCCAGTGGCCAGGGAAGCTGCCGAGAGGTGGCCAAGAATTGCTGCCACTGCGTCAACAATCGTGTGAGGGATAATATGACATCATCATCAAAACAACCAAGAAAACAGAGAAAGGCAAGGTACAATGCTCCTTCCCACAAAAGAAGGAAAATGATGGCTTCCCATCTTTGTGGAGACAGTGGAAACGACCTGATCAAGGAATACAATGTCAGAACACTGACCGTGGTCAAGGGAGACCTGGTACGCGTTGCCAGAGGCGACAAGGACATGGTAGGAAAGGAAGCCCTGGTAACAGACATCTTCACAAGAAACATGAGAATCGGACTGGAAGGTATCAATACTAGCAAGGCCGACGGAAGCGAAATTGTCAAGAAGATCGACCCATCCAATGTCATCATAGTCAAGTTAAATTTATCAGACCCCAGAAGAAAGGATAAGCTGGACAAGCTAAAGGAGGGGGCATAAATGAGCAAACACATGAAAAGATTGACTGCGCCAATATCATGGCCAGTATCCAGAAAGAGCCACGTATGGGTAACAAAACCATCACCTGGACCACATCCAATTAACAGGAGCATGCCGCTTCTGGTGGTCATCAGGGACCTGGCTAACTACTGTGACACAGCAAGAGAAGCCCGAAGAATTATCGGCCAACGCAAGATTCTGGTAGATGGAAGAATAGCAAACAACTACAAGATGCCAATTGGCCTTATGGATGTTATTAGCATCCCAGATACAAAGGAAAACTTCAGGCTACTCATGGACCGCCTGGGACATTTCAGGCTCATGCGGATAACCAATGATGAAGCAAAGTGGAAATTCGTCAGGATAGAGAACAAGACAACCATCAAGGGAGGAAAGACACAATTGAACTGCCATGATGGAAGGAACATTGTCTTGAAGAAGGATGCCCACAAAACTGGAAACACCCTGAAGATAGGTATTCCGGACCAAAAGGTACTGAGCTCACACGAGTTCAAGGAAGGGAATACTGCCTACCTCATTGGTGGTTCTCATATAGGCCAGCTTGCAACAATCGACAAGACCGAAATAACCAAGAGCTCGGCCAATAACATTGTCAAATTCAAGGATGGATTCTCCACCATAGAGGATTATGTTTTCGTTGTTGGTGAGAAGTCCTCTGATATCGCATTGCCGGAGGTGAAGATAATATGAGTAAAACTGGCGCAAGCGGAAAGATGAGGATTATTCACGTTCAGAAAGCAGTGGTGAACATCGGCGTCGGCGAGGCCGGTGACAAGCTCATAAAGGCTGAAAAGGTCTTAGGTATGCTCACCAACAGAACACCGGTGAGAACCCTATCCAGGACACATAACCGTGACCTGGGAACCAGGAAGGGCATGCCAATCGGTACAAAGGTTACACTCAGGGGCAAGGAAGCTGAGGAATTCATAAAACGAGCATTCTGGGTAAAAGAGAATCAGATTGCCAAGTATTCCTTCGACCCAGAGGGAAACTTCTCGTTTGGAGTGCCTGATTATACAGATTTCGAGGGTATGAAATATGACCCGGAAATAGGAATCATTGGCATGGATGTCTGTATTACCTTGGCCAGGCCAGGGAAGAGAATAGCCATGAGGCGCATTACCCCAAGAAAGCTTCCAATGAGTCAGAGAATTTCCAAGGAAGAAGGTGTCACATTTGTCAAGAATAAGTTTAAGGTAGAGGTGATTGAATGAAGCCAACAAAACAATTTGGCAGGAAGGTCGGGTGTAGACGCTGCGGCCGGAAGAGAGGCATGATAAGAAGATACGGCCTGAGATTATGCAGGCAGTGTTTCAGAGATATGGCTCCCGATTTAGGATTCAAGAAATATTCTTAGGAGGATGAAAATATGCAACATGATCCATTAAATGATGCAATGTCTCAGATAAAAAATGCAGAGACAGTAGGAAAACACGAGTGCTACATCAGGCCATCCTCTAAGTTGATAGGTAGAGTACTGAAGATTATGCAGGATGGAAATTACATCTCGCAATTCGAGTACGTTGAGGACGGAAGGGCAGGCACTTTCCGTGTTGAGTTGAACGGAAGCATAAACAGTTGCGGCGTTATCAAGCCAAGGTTTGCGGTGAAGAAGACCGATTTGGAGAAGTACGAGTCCAGATATCTTCCAGCCCAGGACTTTGGATTGCTGATACTGACCACAACAGAGGGAGTTATCAACCACACCCAGGCCAAGAAGCATGGCATTGGCGGTAGGTTGCTGGCATACGTATATTAGGAGGGGAAAAAATGCCAGTTACAGGACAAGGAAAAGATGTTGTGGATGTTCCCGAGGGTGTTACTGCTACAGTTGAAGGCAGAATGGTCACTATCAAGGGGCCAAAGATAACAGTCTCAAGAGAGTTCCCGGTTTCCAGAATTAGTATGGCCCTAAAGGGCAACCAGATAGTTCTCACATGCGATTTACCAAAGAAAAAGGAAAACGCATTATTGGGCACCTTCCGGTCACACATAACAAACATGATTATCGGTGTTACAGCCGGTTTCGAGTACAAGATGAAGATTGTCTACAGCCACTTTCCGGTTAAGACCAGTGTCAAGGGCGACAAATTTGTAATTGAAAACTTCCTGGGAGAAAAATATCCCAGAAGTGCTTCCATCTTAGGAGATACAAAAATCTCCACCAAGGGAGACGAAGTAGTTCTCACTGGTTCAGATAAGGAGCATGTGGGCCAGACAGCTGCAAATATCGAGCAAATCACCAGAATCAAGGGATATGACCCGAGAGTCTTCCAGGATGGAATTTATATAACTCAGAAAGGAGGTCATTTAAATGCCTGAAGACAAGAAGAAGGTAGAAGAGGAAACTCCCAAGAAAGAGCCAGCTAAAAAGAAAGAAGCACCTAAAAAGGCTAGCAAAAAAGAAGAAAAGAAATACAAGCCCAAAGCAAAGCCAGAGCTGACACCAGAAGAAAAAGTGGCCATGGACCAGAGAAGGGAGAAGAAAAGAAAAACACCTCATTTCAGAAGACAGGAATGGTTCAGATACAAGAAGCTGGGCGACAAATGGCGAAAACCCAGGGGTATTCAATCAAAGGCCAGGAGAAATATGCACAATCGCCCCAAAGTTGTATCAACAGGATTTGGCGGACCTACCCTGGCAAAAGGAAGGCACCCATCAGGTTTCCAGGAAGTCATGGTTTTCAGACCAGCAGACCTTGAGGGACTGGACTCAAAGAGACAGGCAATAAGAATTGGCCACTCTGTGGGTTATCTCAAGCGCATTTACATTGCCATACAGGCAGATGAAATGGATCTCAGAATACTCAATTTCAACAGGCAGGCTCATGATGAACTGCTGGAAGAAGCCAAGAAAAGAGATATCAAACTGCCATCCAAGGGGGGTTCCAAATGAACCTGACCAACCAGAAACGCATGGCCGCCGAGATACTTGGCTGCGGTGAGAACCGTGTTTGGGTAGACCCGGATCCAGATAACATGAAGCATGTTGCTGATTGCATAACAAGAAATGATATCAGACTGGCAATCAACTGGGGACTAATACAGGCCAAGCAGAAGAAGGGAATTTCATCCGGACGTAGAAAACACCAGGCAGCCCAGAAAAAGAAAGGAAGGCAGAGAGGCCCAGGAAGTAGAAAGGGAGCCAAATATGCCCGTACTCCTCGCAAGAGAGAGTGGATTCGAAAGATCCGCCCAATAAGATACAGGCTGAGAGAACTCCGTGAAGAGGGAGTCCTGGACACCCGGACCTACCGTATCTACTACAGACAGGCAAAGGGCAATATGTTCAAGAGCAAAGCTCATCTGGATACCCAGTTGAGAATTCACGGCCACTTAACAGATGCACCAAAAGGAGGTGAGCAATAATGGCCACAGGACCAAGATACCACGTAGAATTCAGAAGAAGAAGAGAGGGTAAGACCGACTTCAGGCACAGGAAGAAGCTCATAGCATCAGGCCAACCAAGGGCAGTGGTGCACTGCACTTCCAAGAACACCACAATTCAGTTCATTAGTTTCGACCTGAAGGGAGATACTGTATCAGTTTCGGCCACCACAAAGGAATTGGCAAAGCTAGGGTGGAACAAGGCAACAGGAAACACACCCTCTGCTTATCTGGTAGGATACCTGGCCGGCAAGAGAGCTGCAGAAAAAGGAATCAACAATGCAGTTCTGGATATAGGCCTAAGGCCCCCAGTGAAAGGATCAAAAGTATTTGCAGCATTGAAAGGAATGCTTGATGCTGGCATAGAAATCCCCCACGGCGAGGAAGTTATCCCTGCAGAGGATAGGATTTCTGGTACACATATCAACGAGGAAATTCCAAAGATGTTCGAATCAGTACTCAATAAAATGAAGGAGGGTGCATAATATGCCAGGACCAACAGGACAAGGCGGTAGTAGACCCGGAGGCAGCGGCGGAAGACCACAAGGCGGCAGCGGCAGGCCACAGGGCGGTGGCAGACCTGGTGGCGGTAGGCCACAAGGCGGCGACAGAAGAGGCGGTAGTCGAAGGGAGAAACCATCAGAAGGAGAAAGAATAAGCCTTGAATGGACCCCGAAGACAACCCTGGGCAAATTGGTTTTCGCTGGAAAAATAACCTCAATGAGCGAGGCACTGGACACAAGATTGCCACTGAAAGAGGCTGAAGTAGTTGATATACTGCTTCCAGAACTTGAAGATGAAGTACTTGATGTTAATATGGTTCAGAGAATGACTGATTCTGGAAGAAGAGTTAGGTTCGCAATTACAGCAGTTGTTGGAAACGGCGATGGATTCGTTGGAATGGGCCGTGCAAAGGGCAAGGAAGTTGGCCCAACCATCAGAAATGCAATTGACAGGGCAAAGCTCAATATAATCGAGATCAAGAGAGGCTGTGGTTCCTGGGAATGCGGCTGCGGTACACCACACACTTTCCCATTCGCAGTTAATGGAAAATGCGGCTCTGTTGATGTTATATTCAAGCCAGCACCGAGAGGTGTTGGTCTGGCACTTGGTGATGTTGCAAAGAAGGTTGTTACCATGGCAGGAATTCAGGATGCCTGGGGAATTGCCAAGGGACACACAAAAACAACTGTTAATTACAGCTTTGCAGCCTTCGAGGCCCTGAGAAATACATCCAGGGTGAAGGTTAGCAGTACCCAGTCCAAGAATCTCAAAATATTAAGCGGACCAATGAACACAGTTTATCTGGAAACCTCTCCTGAGCAGGTCAGAACCGCCATAGAGGAAAAGAAAAAGAAGGCCAAGGAAGCAGAGGCAAAGGAAAAGGCCGAATCCGGAGACAAAGATGGAGACCAGCGCAAGCCCAGAGATGACAGAAGAGGCGGCCGCGGAGACCGTGGTGACAGAAGACCAAGGCGCGATGGACCTCCAAGAGACAGGCCACCAAGGGACAGGGATTCAAAACCTACAGATAAAAAAGAGGCTCCAAAGAAAGAAGCCGCTCCTTCAAAAAAGGAGACAGCTCCAGAGAAAAAGGCTGCTCTGCCTACGGTCGATAAACCGAAGGCAGCTGAAAAGAAGCCAGCCAAAAAAGAGGAGGTGGCTAAATGAGAGCAGCTATCAGATTGAGAAGCGACATAAATGCCAATATCGAGGTTAAGGACACATTAAAGCATTTGAGACTCAACAAAATCAATCACTGTGTGCTTATTCCTGAGGGAAAATCCTATGATGGTATGCTTCATAAAGTCAAGGATTATGTCACCTGGGGCGAAGTTAAGCCAGATGTTCTCACAAACATGATTATCAAGCGCGGAAGGCTCACAGGAAGCAGGAAATTTGATAACAAGTACATCAAAGAAAATGCCAAGTCCGATTCAATGGTCAAATATGCAGAAGCCATAATTTCTGGCAAGGAGTTATACAGTGACCTCAAAGATGTTCAGCCAGTGTTCAGGCTGCACCCCCCAATCAAGGGCCACAAATCAATAAAAAAGGCCTTCAATCAGGGTGGTGACCTTGGATACAGAAAAGAGGATATCAATAACCTTATTGTGAAGATGCTTGGACCTGTGCCTGCGGACAAGAAGCCGAAGGCAGCAGCACCAAAGAAGGAAGCTGCAAAAGCACCTGCAAAAAAGGCTCCAGTCAAGAAGGTAGCCGAGAAAAAGGCACCTGCCTCACCTAAGAAAGTGGAGGCAAAAAAACCAGCTGCACCTAAGAAAGAGGCTGCAAAAGCGCCGGTCAAAAAGGCACCAGTAAAGAAGGCCGCACCCAAGAAGGAGGCTAAAGAATGAGCAAAAAACCGGATAAACACAGGGGCAGCAGGACATATGGCCGCGGAAAGAAGGGCGGTCGTGGAGCAGGTCTCAGAGGCGGAAGAGGAAACGCTGGTCTCAACAAGCACAATCAATTGAAGGTCAAAATCGACAATCCAAGATACTTCGGAAGAATTGGATTCAAGAGACATCCTTCCCTGCATGACAACAAGGGAACAATTAATGTAGGTAATATCCAATCCGACCTCCCAAAGTACCTTGAAAGCGGCATGGCCAAGAAAGAGGGAAAAAACATAGTCATTGACCTTACCGAGACAGATTACGGAAAGCTCCTGGGCAGCGGGGTTATAAAGACCCCTGTAACCATCAAGGTCGCCGAGGCGACACAGAAGGCCAAGGACAAGGTTGAAGCCGCAGGAGGCAAAGTAGAGGTCTCCGACGACGAATTCCAGGAAACAACAGATGAAGAGTGATTTAAATGGCTGAGGGTGAATCCAAAAGTTTGTTATATATGTTAAAGCCCATTTGCGACAGGCTTCCAGCAGTTACAAAGCCTGAAGGCCACGTCCATTTCAAGACAAAGATGTGGTGGCTCGTAATAATACTGATACTTTACTTTATACTGACAAATGTCATGCTTTACGGTCTTGACCAGGAGAATACAATCGACCTGTTCGAGAGCTACAGAGCAATCATGGCAGGTGCTCAGGGTTCACTTATGCATTTAGGTATAGGTCCCATAGTTACTGGATCTATTATCATGCAGCTCTTTGTCGGAGCAAAGATTATTAAACTTGACCTCTCAGATGAAGAGGATAAGGCAGTTTACCAGGGAGTTCAGAAGTTCCTGGTCATAGTCATGATAGTTGTGGAATCAATTCCACAGGTATTCGGGTATCTGATGCCTTCGGAAAATCTTATCACCAATGTAGGCGATAGTTGGGCCAAGTTCATCATAGTTGCGCAATTATGTTTCGGCAGTTATCTTGTGTTCCTAATGGACGAAACAGTGTCCAAATGGGGTATTGGCAGTGGTATTTCACTGTTCATAGCAGCCGGGGTAGCTCAACAGATATTCACAGGAACATTGAATTGGATGCCAGTGAATAGTATGCTGCCAACCAGCGTAAATAATCCGCCGGCAGGAGTCCTTCCAAAGGTAATCTACTATTTCACAAATATACCAGCACAAAGTATGAGCGGGGGGTATTTCCAAAGCTTGATGATCAATCCTCCCAATCCCATCATTGCCCTTATAGGGACATTGGTGGTGTTCATGTTCGTGGCATATGTGGAATCATGCCGTATTGAACTTCCACTGGCACATGAAAGTGCAAGGGGCGCCAGAGGACGTTATCCAATTCGTTTGATATATGCTTCAAACATTCCAGTTATCCTTATAGCAGCAGTTCTGGCCAATGTGGGCATGTTCGCCATGCTCTTCTGGTCAAATGAGTTTTTCTCAAACTGGCCCATACTAGGTCAAAACCCCTTAGTTGGGATGTACGCGGACCTGGGCGGCGGTCAACCTCAATTGGTGGGTGGTGCCGCCTGGTATGTATCGACTATAGGCGGTCTTCAGGACTGGCTTTTACCCCTGTTCAGCGGTAGCTATCTTCCGTATGCTGGCACAGAACATGCTAAATCAGCATGGCAGGTATTTGCGCATCTGATAGTTTACGTGACTGTGATGATTATAGGTTCCATCATGTTCGCAAAGTTCTGGATAGAAACCACAAACATGGGACCAAAATCAGTTGCAGAACAGATACAGGGAAGTGGTATGCAGATTCCTGGATTCCGGCGTGATCCCAGAGTACTGGAAAAGGTTCTGGAACGATATATCCCGGTGGTGGCGGTTCTTTCCGGTGCCATTGTAGGAGGCCTTGCGGCCTTTGCGGATATGCTGGGTACTGTTGGAAACAGCAGCGGAACCGGTGTTCTTCTTGCCGTAGGTATCATGATTCAGACCTATGAGGCCATGGGCCGTGAACAGATGATGGAAATGCATCCTGTTCTGAGAGGCTTCTTCGGCGGCGGAGGATAAGCATAATACTCGGAGTCTTTGAGGCTCCGAGCATTCTTCATTTTATCATATCCTAGTCTTAACTAGATTAATCTACGCAAATAAGAAATACCCATCAACCAATTCCAACCCGATACCATGGAAATCGTAGTAATCTCAATTGGCGGCTCGATTTTGGTGCCGGATGATGATGATAAAACATATATTACAGAATTAGCCAGCATGCTGAATGAGCTGGCAGATAAATATCGATTATTTGTGGTTGTTGGCGGCGGAAAGATTGCCCGCTATTACATTCGATTGGGCCGGAGCCTGGGGGCAGACGAGTCATACCTGGACGATGTGGGAATCGAAGTTACACGATTGAATGCCAGAATGTTGATTGTTGCACTGGGAGAACATGCCTATCATCTGCCGGCCAAGAACTTTGATGAAGCATTGTCCGCTTCAAAGGGCCATAAAATAGTCATAATGGGGGGAACTCATCCAGGCCATACCACTGACGCTGTTTCTGCAATGCTGGGTGAGAGGGTTGGCGCAGACAGGCTTATCAATGCAACTTCCGTTGATGGTGTTTATACCGAGGACCCGAATAAGTTTCCAGACGCTGAGAGACTGCCCAGGCTGAAATATGATGAACTTCTGAAGATTTGTTTAAAAGTTGAAGGCGGCGCAGGGCCCAATGTGGTATTCGATCCCCTGGGAGCAAAGATAGTTTCCAGAAGTAATATCGAAACAAGGGTTGTCCACGGTCGTGAGCTTGGGGAGCTGAAAAAGGCCATAGAAGGCCAGGACTTCCACGGAACAATTATTTCGGAGTGAGAATGTCTTTCAGGGCTTTCATTGCTGTTGAAGTTCCTGTATCCGTAGAATTAGAAGACTTTTCTAAAGCAGTCAAGGATACAGATGCACCTCTAAAAATAGTACCTCTGGCCAATATTCATATTACACTGAAATTTTTAGGAGATATTGATGAGGGCCTTGTTCCTGAAATTGAGAATGTAATTAAGAATGCAATTACTGACATACAGCCATTTACCATGAAGCTGAAAGGTGCAGGAGCATTTCCCAATCACAATCGAATAAGTGTGATATGGGCAGGAATGGAGAATGCTGACGCCCTGGGAGAAATTGCCGAAAAGATTGATTCAGGATTGAAACCATTAGGCTTTGAACCAGAAAGAAGGAAATTCTCACCTCATGTGACCATTGCACGGGTGAAAGACAGCAAAAATAAAGACAAGCTGGTTGATGTGATAACACTGTTCCAGAACACCGAGTTCGGGGAAGTTCCTATTAACAAGATTATTCTCAAGAAAAGCGTGCTGACGCCGCAAGGTCCGATATACTCGGATATTGTAGATATTCATATATAAACTATATAAAGGGTTTATATACTAAATCTGTATACTCCGACCTACTTTAACTCAGTCCGAAATGGGCTGATTTTCAAGGGGGTTATTAATTATGGCTGATAAAAAGAAAGATACAGGTAAAAAAACAGATACTAAGAAAAAGACTGATACCAAGAAAAAGACCGATAAAAAGACTGATAAACAGAAAATTAGTATTGAAAATATTGTGGCATCCACTGTTTTGGCAGAGAAGCTTGATTTGAATCAGGTAGCTCTTGCACTGGACGGTGCAGAATATGAGCCAGAACAATTTCCTGGCCTGGTTTACAGGCTGAAAGAAGAACGAACTGCTATACTCCTTTTCAGAAGTGGGAAGGCCAACTGCACAGGCGCAAAAACAATAGAGAGCGTGCAGAGGACCATCAAAGCAGTGGTCAAGAAGCTGGAAAAGGCCGGACTTCCAACCATAATCAAGGAACCAGTCATCACAGTGCAGAACATTGTAGCGGTATATGATTTGAAAAATGATCTGAACCTTAATGCAATAGCTATTACTCTTGGACTCGAAAGGGTCGAGTATGAGCCAGAGCAGTTCCCTGGGCTTGTTTACAGAGTAGCAGACCCAAAGGTGGTAATGCTTCTCTTCGGATCAGGAAAGGTCGTGTGCACTGGTGCAAAGAAGGAAGGGGACATCAAGACAGGTCTTGATACCCTGAAGAAGGAACTCCAAACTGCTGGACTGCTTCATTAATCAGTGGGCATCCCATGAATAAAACCGCCATTGTCCTTCTTGTAGTTGCAATGTTATTCACCATTAGTCTAGCTTCGGTCATGGTTCCAGTAACACCAGAGACGGAAGAAGGAACAAGGGCAGAGCCCATAGGAAAGCCTGTGACCACTGATATTATAGAAGATGAAACCTGGGACAGATCATATCCGTTCATAGCTGTCAAAGCCAATATCACTGTTATGCCAGGAATAACCCTGACAATATTGCCTGGTGTAATTGTAAAATTCAAATATAGAACCAGCCTTTCAGTAGAGGGTACATTGAATGCTAGTGGAACTTATTTCAGGCCCATAAAGTTCATTCCCAAAGCAGATGACCCGGGAACCCTGGACTGGCAGGGGGTAAGATTTCAGAATGATTCTGTAGACAGTATCATGAACTACGTGAAAGTGCAATATGCAGATGGCGGAATTGCAACCTGGGGGGCTAGCCCTTCCATTACCAACTGTTCTCTGGAATACAATTTCTATTATGGGATTCTCTGTGGCGAAAATAGCAAGCCAATAGTGAAAAATAATTATGTTAATTTCACACAATGGGCAGGTATCATCTGTGGGAATGAATCCACACCAATTGTCAAGAAAAACTTTATCAAGACCTGTTATTATGGAATCATCTGCTATGATTATGCAGAGGTCAATGACAATGATATTGAGACCTGCTGGATTGG
>DAOVXH010000030.1 GCA_030636255.1 Methanomassiliicoccales archaeon | reverse complement strand
GGAGACATCTTGTCCAACTCGTCAATACATGCTAAACCCTTATCTGCAAGCACCAGAACCCCTGCCTCAAGTGTCCAGCGACCCTCACTCCAGTCATCCTTTACAGCAGCGGCAGTCAAACCTGCGCCGGTTGATGATTTTCCTGATGCATAAATTCCCCTGGGGGTAATATCTGACATGTATCTGAGAAGCTGTGACTTAGCTGTTCCGGGGTCTCCAACAAGAAGAACATGAATATCACCTCTTATCTTGGTGCCATCTGGCATTTCCTTCGGAATGCCTCCAAAAAGTTGTAGGGCTAATGCTTCTTTCTCAAAATCATTACCAAAAATTGTTGGTGATATTGAATCTCTAATGGCTTCAACGATATTGGGATCTTTGGATAGCTCTTCAATCTGGGCCATTTCCTCATCGGAAACCTCTATATCAAATGCATCGGCCTCCATGAACTCTATGCAATTGACATTCACGAATATGTCGAAGGTTGTCTGGCCCTGGGAACCCCTGTGCCGCATACGGCTATCCAGAATTCCATTGATAACTATCCTGGCTCCGGGAAATATCTTGCCGGCAATGTCATCTTCCACATAGGCAGTTAGGGACTGGGGCTGTGCTCCGCCTTCCAGACCTTCTGGCTTTTCCTGAATTTCTATCTTCTCGGTATCAATGAAAGTTGATAGTTCCTTTTCAAGCTTGAACTTGGTTGAGCCAGCCACCCTGCCGCAACCTCCACCGCCACCCTCGTCCTTGGCGCATTCCATAGGCTCTCGAATATTTGCCTCCTCCTGAAATATGGTGGTTATGTGACCGCATCTCAGGCACTTGAAAGCTGCGTTTTCCACTCTGGGACGAACCTCATTGGCCTTTCGAACCAGACCTTCAACAGAAATAAACTGGCTCATATGCTTTGACCTTATATCACGGATGCCTACTCGCAGGTCAGGAGGTATATCCTTGATTCTCAGGTGGATGATTGCTCCTTCCTCGATGGTCTGGGCCATCTTGGCTATCTGGTAGATTGCTGCTTCACCAGCCTTTATGACTCCAGTGGGGGATTTCAGAAGTTCATCTATCAGGTCAATATCAAAATGCTCGATATCGGAAAATGTCACAGATAAGGTGCGATCCTCTGGATAGATGGAAGCTATGCTGGCTATCTTCTTGTCGTAACCGTACTGGCCAAGGAATTCCTCCCATTTTTCTTGTAGCGGTGCGCTGGCTAATTCAGGCAATCAATGCCTCCCCCTTTTATCATCAAATAGACAAAAGCTATTCTGCAAAGGTCTCATGTATTAAATGAATTGTGATACATGGTATTTATACCCTTAATTGAGGGGGTAGCGAAACTACTATGAAAGTGAGTGCTATTCCCCCTATTATGTCAGATATAGAATATGAGATTCTCAGGACAGCCAAGGACGGAGACATCAATTGCACCCAGGCACTGGCCATTGCCAAGAAATTTGATATTTCTCCAAAGGAAGTTGGAGCAGAGATTGACAAGCTTGGCATTAAAATCCACAACTGCCAATTAGGATGTTTTGAATGATTATCGTATCATTAATTGGTCTGAAAAAGTGCGGAAAGACAACCTGCGTATCAGCCCTGGTGCGGGAATTCAAAGCCCGTGGATTAAAGACTGGAACAGTTAAGAGCATGGTCCAGTCAAAGTTCACCATTGACACCGAGGGGAAAGACACCTGGAGGCATCAGGACGCTGGCGCAGACTTTGTTATTTCACTGTCAAAGGATGAACTGGCATACATTGAAAAGCGAGAAACTAGAAGCCAATTGGAGGAATTTCTCAGGTTCATTCCAGATGATACTGACATGCTGGTCTGTGAGGGACTGGAAGATGCAGACCCACGAATCACAAGAATATTAGTTGCCAAATCCTCAGAATTTCTTGCAGAGACCTTTGAAGTTAGAGGGCCCCAGAAAAATGTCATAGCCCTGACTGGCATAATTGCAAACGAGACAAAATCTCATGATGATTATCCAATATTTGATTGCACCAATCAGGATGATGTTAAGGCATTGGCTGATTTGATTCTGGAGAATATTATCTAGAATTGTTTAGATTCTCTAGTGCTTTTTCGGTCTTGGCCGCCCACCACTTCATTCCTGTGGACTTAAAATCCTCTTTTGCCTTGACCAGAATTTCCCTGGCCATTGAGATGTTTCCAGTCATTTTAAGATAAATAGCATATTCATAATCCAGCATGTTCAAGAGGTTCGTGTCACCGACCTCGGTGAGTATTTCTCTCGCTATGTCAAATTCATCCTTTGAAGAGTCTAACTTACCTTCATCCCGGAAGATGTTGGCTCTTACAAAATGTGAGGTCCCCTCTTCCCTTCTGGCACCAATCTCCTTAGACAGTACCAGAGTTTTGTCAATCCATTCATGGGCCTCGTCAAATTTACAGGCTTTATAATGAGCTTCTCCCAGCCCGGATAAATTGTAAACCATGATATGTTTGTCACCAATCTCCCTGCATATCTCCACACTGTCCAGATGGCATTTTATTCCCTTCTCGGCCTGACCAATATCTGGATAAATAAATCCAAGGCTGCTGAGTGCCCAGGCGATGCCATTCCTGTCACCGACCTGTTCATAAAGCTCCATAGCTCTGAGGTGATAGTCCAGGGCCTTTTCAAAATCTCCGCTTGTGTGATAGGCATTGCCAATGTTGGCCAGAGCAGAGGCCAGCCCGGATTTATTTCTGATACGCTCCTCATACTTCACCCCCTGCTGGAAATAATCCCGTGCTTCTTCCAGACGACCGGTTTCCATGTACACAACACCGATATTGTTAATGGTGTAGATCCTTCCTTTGACATCTCCTATTTTCTCTCGAATCTTCAGGGCCTTCTTATAATCAGCCAGTGCTTTATCATAGTCACCTGCGAACCAGTGTATCATGCCAGTGGTGTGATGGATCATGCCGACCTCCTTGGTATAACCTCCTCCAGAGGCATCCAGTGCCTGCTCGAGGAGTTTTATAGCTTCATCGAATTCGCCAACTCTCATATGTGTCCAGCTCATGATGGTGAGAAGCTTGCATCTCTCTGGCCCATGAGCATCTCCAAGCATATCCATACCCATTTTGGCCTCCTTTCGGCTCAGCTCATAATCACTGTTCTTCTCCAGGGCATTGGCTGCCTTGAAGATGAGCCCACCCTTGGTTCTGATATCGTCAGTGAGTTCACGCGCCTTTCTGAAGCTCTCTACGGCCTCCTCTCTTTTGCCCATCAATAGAAGGACATCGCCAAGGTTTTCGTGAAGCTTCAGAAGTTCCCCATCATCCAGCATTGTTTCGGCGCTGGTGTAAAAACGACTTGCCTCTTCATTAGCATATCTGTTCTTGGCCTTGTCACCTGCCTTGACAAGATACTCCCCGGCCCTCTCGTCCCTGGCTTCGAAATAATGGTATGCTAGCTCATTTACAATATCATCCAGATTATCCTTGTGCAATTCCACAATTGTGTCACCAACAATCTTGTGGTATTCCATTCTCAGCTCCTTACCCATGCCATTGTACAATACTTCTCTGATTTTTGCATGGTCAAACCTGTATTTGTCTTCGAGATAATGGATTAATCTGTGGGTTTTTTCTATATCGCTCAGGTTATTTAGTAGTGCAAGCTTCCTCATGTCTGTTGTCTTTTCCAGAACATTCGTTGAAAATTCATCACCGATAACAGAGGCGCATTCCAGCAGCTCCCTCTGCTGGTCCATGAGCCTGTCCAGACGTCTTTTCACCACATCATATACCTTGGAGGGGATGTCTGCCTTCTCGAGACTTGAAATGAGTTTCCACACCTCATTTTCATCCTGCTCAATAACTCTATCTTCAATGAGCAATTTCACAACTTCCAAGATAAAGAATGGTGTTCCTCCAGATTCCCTGTGAATCTTTTCAAAAAAGCTTTCATCAAATGAAGATATCCCAAGAGCGGATTCTATTATCATTTCTGTTTCTTCAGAACCCAGTCTGTTTAATTCTATTTTTGAAAAAAGACTCTCACGGTTCATATTCTGCATTGCAATTTCAAGATGATGGGTCTTTCCATCATGGGATGCCAACATGTCCTCCGGCCGATATGTACAGACAATCAGGACATTGTTATGCTTTGTGTTACGTGATAAATATTGGATAAGGTTCAGGGTTGTGGGGTCTGACCATTGGAGGTCGTCCAGGAACAGCATAAGGGGCTTGTCTACTGATTCCCTCTGGATGCCAAGCAGGGCATTGTCAAAAAGGTTCTCCTGCTTTATTTTCGGGTCGTCCACAATATAATTACCATCAAACTTGCCAGAGTTCACAAACCATGATATTTTCGGTTGGACTTCCTTTGCTGAAGCCATGTTTCCAGACCAATTGTCATATTTGTCTCCAATATCGTTAAGCGTGGCTTTCATGTCCTCGATTAAGAACTCAGAGTTTGTTCCTTTTATCACAATAGCCAAAGAAAGATTTCCAACTGACTGAATCAAAATATTATAATCCCCATAACCAAGAGAATTGAGGCTACCATCCCTGTTACCCTTCATTATCGAAAGAGAATCTTGAATGAAATTTCCCACTGCCTGAAGCATACCTGCAAATATATCTGAATCAAGGTTTGTTTCTTCCCTTTCGACCTGTGCAATCAGCATCCCTGCTTTATTCAGTAAATATACAGATACAACTAATGGTGGCGGGTCATCAGAGATAATATGTAATAATCCTGCCTCTCTCAAAGCCATCCTGACTGGCATAAGAGGTTCCAGGCTTTCTGCAAGGCACCAGCCTTGAATTAATTGGACGTTTTTGGCTTCTGCTTCTTTGATTATTTCAGAAACAAGGCGTGTCTTGCCTATGCCTGCTTCTCCAGCAATGAAAACTGTTGAGCCATTTCCAGAAATTGCATTGTCCAAAGACTGTTTTAGCTTGTTGAGTTCTTCCTCTCGGCCGATAAGTTCTGGCTGCTGCAGGGCTAATTCTTCCATCAGGTGAGTAATGTGGCTGGTTGGTAAAAGGATTTCTGAACTGAAATATCAGTACATATTACTCACCAGTCAATGGTCCAAACACTATCCACAGGAACATGTACCCAGTATCCTTCACCTGGCCTCATTACATAGGATGCTCCAACTTCCTTAATAAGACCTGGCTCAGCGAGATCACAGACCTCAACCCGGTCCGTTCCAGTGCCCCAGAAGGCATTTGCTACCATAGTGGATTCATTAAGAGTTGGATATCCAACAAGGTTCCAACCAGCATGCAGTGTCATTGAGGTTCTGCCAAGTTTATAGCCCTTCAGATGCAGGGTTACCCCTGGCTCAGTAATATTCACCCATATACCAGATAGAGGGGTAATAGTATTCATCAATGTGTCTGGCCTGTATATGGAATAGGGTATCCAGGGATTGTTTAATGTTGGGTCATAGGTAAATGCCCGGCTCCACTTTCCGTCAATATCTGATAATGCGCCTCCTATGGTAGGGTCATTGACAATGAAAGGTAATGATATCAGGTTCCAGCCTTCATTCAGAACTATATTATATCTGGAATAGACAAAGAGCCCGGTAAGCGGGTAATTGTCCTGGGTCTGGCTGTTAATGAAATAAGGGGAATCCCCAAGGCTATCTGGGCCTGAAATATCCTGTGCAGGACCACTGAAATTATCCACAGGAATGTATGGAACATAAATAATCGAATGATAAGAGTAATTCGTGTATAACTGATCTCCTATGACTAATCCACCCCAATAAAGCTGGACCCAGCCAGTTGTGATATTTATGTCATAATCTATTCCTTCCTCCAGGGTATAAATGAAGGACCAGTCATTGTCCCAAACATATCTGATTTCATAAACAGTATCCATTTCTATGAAATTTGGAGCCAGGTAATTGTTCTGCAGGAAGAAACCCTCCTCTCCTCCAGTGGAGAAGAAACTCTCATTGGCAACATTAAAGATTGCCTGGCCTTCAATCAACCCAGACCAGTAATTTCCCCCTCCAGGATACCCGCGATCCCATTGATTGAGGCCATCGTCATGGGCCTGGATGGTATTGTTGATAATGTTATTGTGGAAAATGTCATTGTCATTGGAATCGGTGAGGTAGATACCGTGGCCGCTTTTCTCCATGCTGAAGAACATCACCTCGCAAATTCCAAATGCCTGACCGGCAGCTATTTCTTTGAACTCAAACCAATGAACTGGGGAGGTATCCCAGGTGTTCAGGCAGGTGTACATTGGCACGCCATCCTGCTCCCCATAACCTATTGCAACTATCGCGTGATCAGTGTAACCATTCGCACTGGTGTCCACCACCATTTCCACCGGGCGGCCAGCATCTATCTCGGCACAGAAATCTTCCCATGTAAAATTGCCCCAGTACTTACGCTGAAGTTCGAACTTGTATTCTGGAGCAGCATATTCAAGATAGCCTGAATAGGCAAATGGTGAATGTCTATTAAAGCTCCAGCCATATGGATTATCATAATAGCTCTGTGAGGTCATAAGGAAATCTGCAATGCTATTGTCTGAATGTTCATCTCCATCTGGTAGTTCTGACCTGTCAGGAAGTATCTCTGAATAGCTGTCCATTGGCACACAGTAATCATCCCAGTTCTCCTGGCTTGATATCATTTTATTTACCTGGTCAGTCTGGGTGCTGGCATCACCTTCCACTAGTTTGTCGAAGCCTATACCATCCCAATAACCCATCACCATGCCCGCTGAAGTGGGGCCACAGCCATTATACCAGAGATAGGCCGGAACATCAGGTATCACTACTTCATAGTCAAGTAATGGTTTCGGATTTTTGGAGGAAGAGGACATAACTGGGGTGGGACCAGAAGAAAGAGTATCAGTCATGGGCTCTGGCTTTCCCTGGAGACCTATGTAGACAGAGTGGCCATCTCCAGCAGGCGGGAATGTGAAAGTCCTCTCCTGATTGGCAGATATTAGGTTGGCAGTTACCAGATTATTATCTGAATCCTCCAACCTTATTCCACATTCATTGTAAGAGCACTCATTCTCGTCCACAGAATTATTGTCCGAATCCAGTAGGAGAATTCCGTTAAAACCATTGTAACTGGCAGTATTGTTCAGGATGATATTGTCCAGAGAATGATGAAGCAGGATGCCGTTATCATTGTTGTGAGACGCGGTATTGTTCTGGATGATGTTTCCCCAGGAGAAACCCAGTGATATGCCCACGTCCACACCGCTGACGTTCTGGTTCTCCACAATAGTTCCAGTGCAGTTGGCAAGGATTATCTGGCCCATATCGGCGGGAATTACGGCACCATCCATATCCTTACAGTAAAGGACAGACTTACCATTGACCAGATTGGCCGATGAAATTGAGTGAGTGTTCCAATGACTCAACTGACTGCCTTCAATATGAATGCCGTTGGCGGTCATCAAATTGCCTTCAAGGAAAATAAATTCACTGTTCCCGAGTGATATTCCGGTATGTGTATTGCCAGATACATCATTGTCTAGGACATCAGAGCCTACGGAACCGTCTATGGTTATGCCCCCATGATTTCCATATATAATATTCTCAATTATGTCATTGCCCGTCGAACTGGACTCATAAATACCGTCATGTCCATTTCCCTGACATGTATTGTTCCAAATGAGATTTCCATCGGAGCCCCAGAGGCTGATACCGTGATTTCTATTGTTAATTAATGAGTTGTTGGCAAATACATTATTGTCAGAGCCAATCTTCAATGAAATTCCCTCATAAGCAGTGGAATTCTGGCAGATATTTTCTTCAACGAGGTTATCAGAGGATGCCTCGAAATAGATACCCTGATCATTCTTCTCGATGGAATTCCTGGCAAAATTATTATCATTTGAATAATATATCCACATGCCTGAGTCACTATTCAGATAGACGTGATTGTCTAATATATCGTTATAGCTTGAATTGTCTAGATGAATTCCGACCCAGTTAAGGTATGCACTGTTTCCTGATATTGTATTATTAGATGAAGAGTCCAGGCAGATTCCATACCATTCATTGTCATGGAGCAAGTTATCATGAACGTACCCATTAGTGGCATTGAAAAGAACAATCGAAGAGCAGGGGAAATATGGCCATTGGCGTACTTTGGTTGCGCTGTAGAGTTCACAGTCCATTATGACGAAGTGGTCAGTGACATTACCAACATAAATACAGTAGCCAAATCCAGTTCCATCAATGTCCCAGCCCTGGACTATCCACGGGTCAGCTTCAGAGCCATCACCTGCCGACACCCCATGGGCAGCGTCAAAGTCAGCATTGGAATCAATTCTTATTGGGGAACGACCAACCCTGCCGTCTATTGTGGGTTCCATTAGTGGATAATAATCCTCATTGGAGCCGCCTGGAATCCCATAAGATATATCGGAAATGCCATCTGCGCCTGGAATATCCTGGCCAGGGCCATTGAAGGAGTCTGGGGCACTGGATAAAGAAGTATAATTGGTGAAGAAATTTTCCCCTATTACCAGTGGGGCCCATAATACATCAATCCAGCCAGTGCTCTGGTTAAGTGCATGATCCAGTCCCTCTATCATTACCATTACTATTGACCAATCATCTTCCCAAATGTTTCTCATCTCGTGAATGGCAGTTATCTCAACAAAGTTAGGCTGAAGTTCACTATCACCCAGGTAGAAGCCCATTACTCCATCACTGGCAAAATAGCTCTCATTATTCACCTGATGGACGATATTGAACAAATGGGACCAGTAATTGCCTCCTGAAGGATAGCCATTGTCCCATTGATTAGTTCCATCATCGCTTGCTGGATTGGTATTGTTGATTATATTATTATGATATATCAGATTATTATTGCTGGACTCCAGAATGATGCCATTATGATTTGAATTAAACTCATTTCCGATAATGGAACAATCATCTGCTCCTAATAGCTTCAGACCAGCATCACCAGAACCACTGCCGCTATTTGTGAAATTGAACCCGCTGATGTTCACAAGATTGGTGATTATCTCCATTGGACAGCCCAGGCCGCTGGCATCAATAATTGTGTCTTCCATGCGCTGGCCCTCTATTGTCAGGGTTATGGGAACCTGCACATTCTCGAAATAGGTTCCAGATGGAGCCCAGATGGTGTCTCCGGCACTGGCATTGTCCACTGCCTTCTGGATTGTTGTATGCAATGTTTCCTTGTCAATGTTCCTGACCAGTGGCACATCTGCGTAGACCGTTCCGGGAGTTACCTCTGGAACGTAAAGGGACTCCGGAGTCATGTAATTCGGATAGCCTGGCACATAGATATCATCATATCTTTCCACATTGAATGAGGAGATTGCTCCCACCTTGGTGGATTCATCCATGTTCATGTAGAATTTCCTGGCTCCGGCATCATAATCATCCCTGAAATCCGAAATATCCATGCACATGAACTCTGGAAATTCATAATCAACACCAAAATTATTGTGATAGTACCAGCCGGACTTATTGGTTAGAGAGGGATATGTCCCCACACCAAAGTCGAAGGTGGAGTTCCTGGAGGGCGTGTCTGAGAATTCCCAGGTGGCCAGAAGGCTTGGCATATGGTCTGGCTCGTCAATGATACATGTTGCGTAAAGCAGTTCTTTGCTTCCAATCTCCTTTATGCAATCATAGGTAATCCAGTAATATCCATTGTCCCCGAAACCGGAACCCCAGGAGTTAACAACCCTGAATGCTCCAACCTCACCGTCCTCGACTATGGAGTCATTGTAGCCAACTATTGCCTGGGCATGATTAAGACTGTTTGAATCATATTCATGGGCAGATACCGCATAGGTTCCATTATCATAAATCAAGTATTGGTAGGCATCGATACAGAAATCCACCGGAATCCCACTGGACACCAGGGCCTTGATTGTGTCTATTGTGGTATTTTCCTGATAGTCTATCATGTACCACTGGGAGGCTCGATGAAGGGGAGCATTCCTCCAGGCATCCTCAGTACCCCAGGATATGCAATCTCCTGAATTATAAGGCATCTCTTCCATTGTGCAACCGCCCCAGTCTTCTATTACATGGGCATTTTCATACATCCAGGAGCCGTGATCCTCCCCACCGTTTACCATGTTGAAGGTCCATGCAGGACTTATTAATTGGCTGAAATTTCCGATGCTTGCCTCGGTCCAATCATTGTCCACCGCCTCCTGGTAACCATAGGCATAGTAGCTCATTGCCCAGGCAGAGCAGGAACCCTGGCTGAACTGATTTCCCACTGCAGGAAAGCATGGGTCTGTGGACAGGTCAACACTGGGAGCCAGTTCTAACTCGGTGCTTTCCAGGCCACGGATTATAGGTATATCCTCCATTCTTTCCCAACCCTTCTCGGTAGGCGGGGCCAGACCGGTGCCATTCTCTCCAATTAATACATTATAATTTTTTCCAGGAATTCTTACACCCAGATTTTCTTTCATTGTATCTATCTCGGATTCTGAAATATAATCTGCAGAGTATTTAATGCCACCCTGACTGATAGCAAAAGAACCTGGCTCATACTGGGGCTCCGCAAGAACATCACCCATATCGGGAACACTCACATCAACTAGGACCAACATGCATGTTGATACCATCACAAAGGCCAGAGCAACACTGGTAATTCTCATATTCATCTCACCCACCTATACTCTTGTATAAACTGTATACGAGCATATATAACTCTATGGTGGATAACACCAAATATTACACCATACACCATCTGAACGAGTAATTACCAATCTACAGTCCAAACAGTGTCTGCTGGAACATGAATCCAGTACCCTTCTCCAGGCTGCATGACATAGGTCGGCCCTACTTCCTTAATAAGGCCTGGTTCAGCAAGGTCACATACCTCAACCTGGTCAGCTCCAGTACCCCAGAGGGCAGTACCCACATCAATTGAATCGTTTAGAGTGGGATAGCCAACCAAATTCCAGCCTGCATATAATGTTATATCTGAGGATACTGGCAAGGCTCCTTCCACAGTGAGATTAACTGCATTTACCATATGAATCCATATGCCTGCCGTATAGTCCATTAGGTCAATCTCGTTCAAGTTTGGGCTGTATATGGAACTTGACAGCCAGGGATCCATACTTTGCGAATCATAGACCTTAATCCTGTCCCAGTCCCCGTTAATGCTGGATAATACAGAATAAATATCTTTATCAAATTGGAAAAGTGGCAGTGAGATTAGGTTCCAACCAATGTCCAGTGATATATTGTAGGTTTGGGAAGGAATCGAATTCCCATGCTCCATCAATGGATAATTATCATTAACTCCTGAACCGCCAGCAATATCAGCATAGGGAGTATCCCCAATTCCATCAGAAGGCGGAACATCCTGGCCTGGCCCATTGTTCAAATCCACCCCAGAATAGTCTGACCAGTAATTACCACCAGATGGATAGCCATTATCCCATTGATTATTTCCTGTATTGAAGCCCTGTTGAGTGTTACCTATCAGGCTATTGTGATATACCACATTATCATTTGAATCAGATAGGTAAATTCCATAATCGCATGAAGAAACTTGATTGCCAGAAATCTGTGAGTTCCATGAATATAATAAATTAATGCCAGCACAGTTATTAGACAATGAATTATTTGATATGACCGATGAGTCCATATCATAGCAATATATTCCTAAATCGAAGTTCGTTACATTATTGCCATGTATTGTCACTTCACTATTTTCTGCGTAAATCCCGTGACTGATAGTATCGTAACTGTTCTCATCCTCTGAAATATAAAGCTCGAATTGTGCAGGGGGCCCTTCCCCTTCCACAGAACCTGTTGTCACTCCCCAGCCAAACACAGCAATTATGTACTGGCCATCTGGGGGATTGATAAGTTTTATGGCTTCGTCACCGTCTGCGTCTGCGCATATTGCATAACCGCCCATGCTCCAGTCACCATAATCAATAACCCCCATCTCACCATCCTTGATACTTTCATAAGGGTCAATTATTCCATTGAAGTTCGAATCATAGAATATACTGAGGTCAAGATCATCCATAATATCGCTGATAATGTGTACCAGGTAAGCCGAGCAATTGGTTAAGTTGACAATCTTCTGATAACTGGCTAGACGATGGGTGTACAAATATTCCTCCCAGGTTATGGCATTGTTCTGCTCGGTCAAGTCAGAAGCGCACTCTTGCCACACTTGTTCGCCTTGGAACAGTGTCATGTTCTGGCTAAAATTTCCTGTAATAGTATTATTGGACAGTGAGTCATTATTAGCGTAATTTACCTTGATTCCCTCACCACATTGAACAATGGTATTATTGGTGATATAATTCAATCCAGTGTACATAAGAGACATTCCAGCAGCACTGCCAGAAATATCATTGTCAGCAATTATATTGTAATAGGCAGAGAGCAGGTAGATACCAACATTGGTGTTCTGGTTGAGAATATTGTTCTCGATTTTAGCGTTCTGAACATTGAAAAGATGTATGCCAGAATCAGAATAAAATGGGAAACTAATCACACCATCTGCATTGTGTAAATAGCAGTTTCGAATGATGAAGTATTCAGTGGTATTTCCAACATAGATACAATATCCATATCCTGCACCATTGATATCCCATTTCTCGATTATCCAGGGATTGCCAGGACTTCCATCTCCAGTATTCCAATTTATTACACCATGGGCTTGGTCAAAGTCAGCATTTGAATCTATTCTTATTGGGCCACGCTGGAACCTTCCATCTATGATTGGGTAAGCCAGTGGATATGAATCCTCATTGGTTCCTCCCAAAATTGGATATGGCATGTCATAAATAAAGTCAGAGTCAGGAATATCTTGATTTGGTCCCCAGAACAAGTCCGGTGGGCTTGCCAGACAAGTGTATTCACTATAGAGCTGATCGCCTAGAACAAATCCTCCCCAGTAAACCTGAACCCAGCCAGTGGTAATATTTATATCAAAATCTACACCCTC
>DAOVXH010000097.1 GCA_030636255.1 Methanomassiliicoccales archaeon | reverse complement strand
GATGGTGTGATATATTTCCAGTCACAGTCAATTGTCGGGTCTAATTCACCGTCACTGTCTATGGTATCTTCCCTGTATCCCACCTGAAGGAAAGCTCCATTGAGTCCAGTCAACAGACTGTACTTGTGCCAGAAGCTTAGCTTCGCACTCTCCAGATTGGTCAGGTCCATTGTTTGTGTGACTGCGGTTTTGTTGATATTTATGGTGTCAGTGGCCCGTCCCAGTGCTGACCAATTCACACCTGCTCCGCCGTCTCCTGCTCCAGTTGTGGCAAATACCCATATATCCCCAATAACTGGCGCATTGTATGGGTCAGACACAACAACATACCAGAAGTAGATGGTGTCCGGTTCCAGTGACTGGGAAAGGCTAGTGATATTGATAAGTCCAGCAGCCACCTGGGCAATAGGTGGGTTTACAAGGTCCAGATACACATCATAGCTCAGTGTATCATTGTCCGGGTCATTACATTGCCAGAATAAATCTAGATTAGTGGGTGCGCCTCCAGACCAATCGGTGGGGGATGGATTGAATGGCAGGTCTGGTGGCATGTTCACTGAAACATTGACTGTGAACTCCCAGGTGTCATTGCCTCCTCCTATACTGCTCCAGGCATATCCATCACTTACGAGACATTCCCAGTAGTATTTTTCACCATTTGTCAGTGTTGCTCCAAGTGGAACTCCGACATCACCTACTGAAACATTATGGTCAGGCGATGCAATAATACCGCTGGACCAGGTCATAATACCAGTTGCGTCGTCATAAACCCTCACGTCATAGTATTGCTGAAGGTCACCATCAATATCGCTGTAGTTCCAGTTAAGGCTGGGTGTTTCATCGGCGGTCTCGCCGCCAAGGGCAGTTGTATTTGCCCCATGAGAAATGAATGTTGGAATGTCTGGTCGAATATTGATATAGATTTTAATATCATCGAACAAGAAGTTTTCTTGATTTTGGTTGGAATAAGCTGAAAGCCTCAATGAGAATGTGGCAACCGCAGCAATGTCTGGGATTACAAATGTTTCTCTGTACCAATCATTCTCGTCTTGATTGATATGAGTGTTAATATTTGTCCAGGTTCCAGAACTACCATCAATAGCATTTGTGGAATAATCAACTCTTCCGCCCTCACCGGCATCGGATGCCTGGTCTTGCCAATAATATTCAAGTGTGCAGTTAGTGTAACCACTAAGGTCAATCTGAACCCAGGCCCAGTCATTTGGATTGGCAGGCGCTGCACCCTGGTCTGCATCATTGAATGTTAGATGATTATTGCCAGATGGTGGAATGGTCCCTGCCGCAATGTCTATATCTTCGACACGCACATCATTATCTCCAAGTCCTTGGGCAGTATCCCATCCAAGTTCATTTTGAGCGGTATCTGCACTTCCATCCCAAGTACCATCTGCATTGGGGAAGGTTTCATAGAAAATTTCAGTGTACAATACCTTTTCTCCGCCAGTGCTAGCCCTGGTCTCGTTCGAACTGCTTCCAGAGGCATTTCCCTCTGGCTCCTGGAACCAGTAGGATGTGTCGTGGCTGTAATAGAAGGTCAGGTCTGTGCAATTAGTAATATTCTGGCTCTGGGTGTAGTTCCATTCTGAAATAATGTTAGTATCAAGAACAGTATCGTGGAAGTATTCCAGTGCATCCTCTCCATTGATTAGAAGAACTGTGCTGCTGTGGCTCCATTTGCTGGTTCCAGATTCCATATCGTCCCAGAAGAAGTAGACTATGGTGTTTATTGTGGCATTATTGTTTGACCACTCGAATATCTCATCAACTTCAGCAATTGGGTCAAGCAGGATGGTGATTGTTCTTGGGCCTGCGAATAGCGGCACCCATATCATTTCGGCAGTTGTTTTCCCTCCTGGCGCCACTGTAACTGACTGTGAGCCAATCTGGGTATTGCCGTCCATGAATCTCACAAGAACGTTTCCAGATGCACCGCCAGTATTATGCACAGTTGCCTGGATAACATAACCGCTTCCAAGCTGTGGGTGGTCGTCTGATATCCAGAGGTCCACATCATTTATTCTTGCCTCTATACGGTTCTCTGGTTTATCGAACCATCTCAGCATCATGAATATAAATTCGTTTCTGGAATCATTGCTGTCCAGACTTGATAATAGCCATGGGGTGGTTGCAGCCCTGTAGGTGATGGTAGTGTTTGTAATTGGATTTCCTTCATATCTAACAGAATTGAACCTTGTTGTGGCATTGTTCTGGTAGGTGAATCCAATTCCACTATTCTCTGGTTCCACAATATCAATAACTGGTACCAAAATATCTGCATCTGGATCTCCATTGTATTCATACTGCATTCCATGGGAAACATAATCATCGGTCCTGCCCCATAGCACAGAGGCCATGTCCTGATTACCGTCCACAGAGGAAATCTTGAGATAATCTCGCTCGAAGTCCATATCCACCACTTCATCAGCATCTGTCCAGAGACCATTTCCAATGAGCCAGAAATTCCCTCCAATATCCAAGTAATAGGTGATGTTCAGCATGTCCATGGCAGTAAGGGGGTCAAGTTCCTCTCCTCCTACCCAGATAACTGCATTGTACTCGCTGAGCCCTGCTCCATTGGTGCCAGGGGCGAATGCTGGCCCATCGCTTCCAACATTGACAGTGTAATTTTCATATCTGTAAAGGCCAGTTGCATTGAGATATTCCATGGCAGTCTCCACCTCAAGCGTTTCATTCACGAATATTCCACCATTGTTAGGACTGCCATCATCGTCCACGACTAATATTCTGTATTGAACAAAAAGCTCACCGCTGGCCAGATAACTGGAAATTTCATTGTTCAGCTCATTGCTTTCCTCTATGTAATTGTAGGGATCAACCTTGATGACTATTCTGTGATAGCCTATCTGCTCTGGTGTCCATGAGTATGAGAGTGTGAGTGTATTGTTCACTCCTACACCCAGATAGTCAATTCTTTCCAGATGCGGCACTATTAGGTCATTGCCGTTCATGTCTGTTATTCTGAGTAGATACCATAAATTATCTCCCTGGGAGAAATTGTATGGAGCAAAACCATTATTTCGCACAACAAAGCTGATTGTGACATTCTGCTTGAAGAACACTGATTTTGGGTAAATTGTCTGCTCTGAAATAGCTATATCCTGGGTGTATTTCATTGTGATATTTCCCAGCCACATGATTGCCTTGTAGGTGTACTGGGCCTGTGTTGCAGTGTCCTTTATCCTGGAGAAGTCCCAGGTCTGGACGAATAATCTGGAATCGGTGATTGTATCTGCTGGGTAATCATCAGAATCATAGGTCACACCAAAGACACGGGAATTATCACTGTTATTGAGAGCAATCACATTTGTGTCAGGGAAATCTCCGAAGTCCCATGACCAGGCAGCATCTGTTCCAGTAACCTTTTCCTCGGTATGTATTGGTTTATCAGCATAGTACTCGGTGATTGGGTGATTGTCCTTTCCCCAGAGCTCAGCTGGAAGGCTGTTCTTCTGGGTTGGCTGGGGCGTTATGGCAATATCGCTCAGGTGTAAGTAATTCTTATAGAATGGGTCGTGTACTACGTCACCTATGGCCTCGTCCCAGTATCCTTCACTGATAAGCCATAGACTTCCACCATTGCCTCCTGTGGACTCTCCATCAAGGAATCTCATAAGGTTAGCAACATCATCTGTTCTGGAAGCCATTGGCTCCCCGGGATCCAGTGGTCGTGTAAGTGTGTTTACCTCGGTATGGCCGGTCATCCAAACAACCAGGTCATAGTCCTCAAGTGGATAATCTCCATAATCATAGCCAGGTCCATCGCCAGCTCCAACACTGATAAAGTCATATTCGAAGTCAGCAGCTTCAAGAGAGGCCCGCATGAACGAGACAGTATCACCATCGGTCAAATCATTAAGATGCCCGTCATCGTCAACCAGCAATATCTTTGGCATAACCGAGATGGTGGTGTCATTCTGGTTATCAGTAAGGTCCGGGTCATAGACATCATTTACAAGGGCATAGGTGGCATTCACCTTTGCTGTAACAATAATAGTATGATTGCCTCCAGGGCTTGCAATCCAGTCTACAGAGGCGTCTCTTTCACCCTGGGCATGCAGAAGCATGTAATAGGTTCCAATTTTCAGGGATTCATCTACCTCTCCATCATAGAAATCCACATCAACCTGTGCTGAACCCCCTCCCAAATTCTGTATTGTCGCATATATGGTGGTTGCATCTCCGTTGACTGGCTCCGGGTCACTGAACCATATGTATTCATACTTTCCAGTGTCAACATTGTTTCCCCGAACAACTACCTGTGGGTTCTCTCCAACTATCATTCCCACCGGGAAAAGTATGTGACGTTCAGCAATAAGGCCAGCATTATCTGAGGCATTGAAATGGAAATAATGATAGCCAACAGGCGCATAGGACCTGTTAGGGGCTGTGCATTCACTAACATAAATATCATCGTTGATAGAATCCCTATCATCAACCCAGTCAAAAAGCTGGACTGGTGGTTCATTATCCCCGTATATAGAACTCAGGTTCACCCAGAGATTGTCCCTGTCCAGGCCCTGTTCTGCATCAAATCCTTCTGGGTCCAGAATTCTGACATATATTTTGAAGCTGTCTATGTAGCTAATTGGACCTGGGTCATCAACTTCAGGTGTTGCCAGGTCACTGTCTATCCATGCGTCCACAATAACTGGAGAATAGAAATTATGCCCTTTTCCAAGGGTTTCCTGCCATACTAGCAGGTTTTTCTCCTGATGAATTATTGTTATGGAATATGTGGAATTCTGAAAGACTGGGCCGTCTGTGTTGTAGATATTAACTACCCAGTTCTCGCCGACACCCAACCATCCATCATCATCATAATCTGTATTATCAAGCTGAAAGCCGTCATCAAGATTGTATTTCAGCATGGTATTATTAACTGTAATGAAAATATTGATCCACATTGGGTCCATGGCTTTGCCGCCCTGGTGTTGAATTCTGAATTTCACTCCACCATTATACCAGTCATCTGGATCGTTCGGTACAAGGTCACAGTCCACTTCCACATTGAAAGATTCCTGGGGCGCTGGCATATTTCCCACGAAGGTAATGATACCGGAGAACATGACCACGGTTATGCTCAACATAAGTATGGTTCCGATAATCTCACTGACACCTGCGTCTTCCCAGACTAATTTTCTCTTTATCCTCTTTTCAGCCATAATAACACCTCAATTTTTGGCTACTATAATAATAACAATAACAAGGATGATATATAAATCTAAAGTGGTTATAACCACAATATAACCATCTATCTATTACTTTATTAATGGTTAAAATAGAGAGAAATTAATAGCACTGGCTAATCAATGAAACAATAAAAATCAGACAATATAAAATTAAAAGAGAAAGGTGAGAGTGGTTTAAACCACTCTCTTCTTTGAAACTTTCTTTGGCTCTTCGTCGCCGCCTGCCTCTATCTGAGTACCACAAGCATAGCACATAACTGCATCTGAGCTAATCATTGTACCGCAAGATGGACATGCGATTTCTTCCTCGCCGCCTTCAGCTGCTGGCTCTTCTGCCGGTGCTTCCTCGCCGCCGCCCTCAATCTGTGTACCACAAGCGTAGCACATAACTGCGTCTGAGCTAATCATTGTACCGCAAGATGGACATGCGATTTCTTCCTCGCCGCCTTCAGCTGCTGGCTCTTCTGCCGGTGCTTCCTCTGCAGGGGCCTCCTCAACTGGTGCCTCTTCTTCTGCTGGAGCTTCTTCACCACCGCCCTCTACCTGTGTACCACAAGCGTAGCACATAACTGCATCTGAGCTAATCATTGTACCGCATGATGGGCATGCAACTTCTTCTCCACCTTCTGCCGGTGCTTCCTCAGCAGGTGTTTCCTCCGCTGGCGCTTCTTCTTCAACTGGAGCCTCTTCTTCAGGAGTTGGTTCCTCTGCAGGCGCTTCCTCCTCAGCTGGTGTTTCTTCTTCAACTGGAGCCTCTTCTTCAGGAGCTGGTTCCTCAGCTGGTGTTTCTTCTTCAACTGGAGCCTCTTCTTCAGGTGCTGGTTCTTCTGCAGGTGTTTCTTCTTCCATCTTTGCAGTCTCGCCTACTGCCACCGGGGCAACAGGTGCATTTCTCAGCTGCTCTTCTTTGTCAAGGAGCTGTTTCTCCTTTTCCATGAGCTTTTTGCCGTCTGCGATAATCTTCTCTTTACTGGCGCTTAGGTCTTCCTCTTCTTTGACCAGTGCCTGTTCACGAGCAAGAATTTCATCTGTTTTAGATTTGAAATTTTCAACAATGGAGGAAAGCTCGGATACAGTAGTTTGCGCCTTTTCCTGAGTCTCTATGAAACCCTGCCTCTTCTGGGTTATCTCATCCTCAATGTTCTTAATCTCTTCTTGCTTGTTGAGAATCTCCTCTTCACGTGAGGCAAATTCTTTCTGCTTATTTGTTACCTCGGCCTCTCGTGCGTTCAGTCCGTTCTCAAGCTCCATAATTCTGGATTTCTCTGATTCAAAGGTAGCCTTGTCTTCATCCAGCTTCTTAACCTTCTCCTCAAGCTCACCCTCTTTGGCAGCCAGTTCCTGTTCTTTCGATTCAAGACTAGAAGTTTTTTGCTCGACCTCTTCGGTTCTACGTCTAAGGTCCTCTTCTTTTTCCTTGAATTGCTCAGCCTGTTTTTGCATTACTTCCCAAATTGATGGTTCATCACCCAAAGGAATTCCTCCCAATAACTCATTTTATATTGATTGTGGATACGTTTATAGATTAAGTGCTTTTTGGTAATGTCATATAGTTAAAT
>DAOVXH010000071.1 GCA_030636255.1 Methanomassiliicoccales archaeon | reverse complement strand
CTTAAGGAAGAAAGAGAAAGGGGTGTGACCATTGACGTGGCCCACAAGCGGTTTGATACTGATAAGTATTATTTCACAGTCATTGACGCACCAGGACACAGAGATTTCGTCAAGAACATGATAACAGGAACCAGCCAGGCAGATGCCGCTGTTCTTGTTGTTTCTGGCGAAGCAGGTGTTATGGCACAGACAAAGGAGCACGTGTTCCTTGCAAGGACCCTTGGTGTTAACCAGGTAATTGTTGCCATCAACAAGATGGATGCAACACAGCCACCATATGATGAGGGAGTCTACAACAAGGTTAAGGATGAAGTTATCAAGCTCATGAAGTCTGTTGGTTACAGGGATGATATGATGCAATTCGTTCCAGTAAGTGCAATCAAGGGAGACAATGCAGCAAAACCACCAACCGAAAACATGCCCTGGTACAAGGGAAACACACTCATTGCTGCAATGGACACTTTGGTAGAACCAAAGAAGGCAACAAACCTTCCACTGCGCTGGCCTATACAGGACGTTTACACCATCACTGGTGTAGGTACCGTTCCAGTAGGTCGTGTCGAGACCGGTCTTATCAAGCCAGACATGAAGATAAAGTTCATGCCAGCTAACAAGGTCGGAGAAGTCAAGAGCGTGGAAATGCATCACCAGGAACTGCCAAGCGCAGGACCAGGTGACAATGTTGGCTGCAACATAAGAGGTGTAGCAAAGAACGATGTAAGGCGCGGTGACGTGGCCGGACCAGCAGACAACCCACCAACAGTTGCAAAGACCTTTGATGCACAGATCATGGTGCTGAACCACCCAAGTGTTCTGACAGTTGGATACACACCTGTATTCCACTTGCATACAGCACAGACAGCATGTACATTCATCGAGCTCACAAAGAAGCTTGACCCGAAGACCGGCGCAACACTGGAAGAAAACCCACAGTTCCTGAAGACTGGAGACGCTGCAATCGTAAAGATTCAGCCAACCAAGCCTCTCGTTATCGAGACAGCAAAGGAATTCCCACAGTTGGGAAGATTCGCTATCCGTGACATGGGCCAGACAGTCGCAGCAGGCGTGTGCATAGCAGTAGAAAAGAAGGAGATGTAATATCTCCTTCTACTTTTCTTATTTTTTATGATAGGGGGCAAAGAATATGGCTGACCAAAAAGCACGGATATCTCTATCGGGCACAGACCCGGAGAAAGTAGACAGCGTATGCCAGCAGATTAAAAACATCTCAGAGAGAACTGGTGTTGCAATGAGCGGCCCAATACCGCTCCCTACCAAACGTTTAGTAGTTCCCTGCAGGAAATCCCCTGACGGAGAAGGAACCGAGACATGGGAACGCTGGGAAATGAGAATCCACAAGCGTCTGATAGATTTGGACGCAGATGAACGCGCACTTCGCTCGCTCATGAGGATTAATGTTCCAGACGGCGTGAATATCGAGATTATTCTTAGGAATTAAGTTTTGATTTCATAAGTTAATTTGAAACTTATGGTTAGCCGAAAGGCTCGTCTGGACAGATGAACTGCGAAGAAGGTGGGTGGCCAATCTATATGCCGGTTGCGAATACACCCCGTCCTACACTTTCACCCACCCCCCATAATCCTTTAAGAACCCTAACTTCTATAGTCCATCTGAGGATGAATTCATGACCGAGGAAGAGGCCCTGGTGGTGTTCCAGGGAAAAGGTATTCGCAGAATTTGGCACGAAAGAGAATGGCATTTCTCAATCGTGGATATAGTAGCAGCGTTGACAGAGAGTCCGACACCCAGACAATATTGGGGAAAAGTAAAGGACAGGGAATTTACTGGCCTTGAACTGTCCCCAATTTGGGTACAGTTGAAATTAGAAGCCCAGGATGGGAGAATGAGGTTGACTGACTGTGCAAACACAAAGTCTCTGTTCAGAATAATCCAATCCATACCATCCAAGAAGGCAGAACCTTTCAAACAATGGCTTGCACAGGTCGGCTATGAACGAGTTGAGGAAATTCAAAATCCAGAACTGGCCCAAAAACGCATGAAAGAACTCTATCGGGCAAAAGGTTATTCTGATGACTGGATTGAGAAAAGGGTCAGGGGAATAGCCATAAGAGATGAACTCACCGAAGAATGGCAGAATCGGGATGTGAATAATCCAAAAGAATATGCTATTTTGACAGCCGAAATTTCAAAGGCCACCTTCGGGCTGACACCCAGTGAATACAGGCGATTGAAAGGATTAAAAAAGGAAAATCTGAGAGACCACATGGATGATTTAGAGCTGATTTTTTCCATGCTGGGCGAAAGGGTCACCACCGAGATTACCAGGAATAAAAATTCACAGGGTTATGATGAGTGCGAGGATGCTGCACAGGAAGGTGGCCAGGTTGCAGGAAATGCAAGAAAAGATGCAGAAAGTAAAATTGGCAGAAGCATAGTTTCCGAGGATAATTTCCTTCAGGAACCCGAAAAGAAAACAAAGAAATTATCCAAAAAGAAGAAATAGCCCGAAACTGGCTCAAAATTCGAATCCTGAATCCAGCTCCATAACAACATCCTTCGCCTGTCCAGCCTTCTTTTCATCACCTTTCAGAAGGAAAGCCTTGGCCTTTCCAGCCCATGCCCAGACATAGTCTGAATCAATGCCGATGGCTGTGTCAAAGCACTCGATTGCGGCGTCCAGTTCATTGTTGCCTAGATGAGCCTGGCCCTTTCCGTACCAGGCAGATTGACTGTGGGCGTTCTTTTCCAGGCTTTTTTCATAACTTTCAATTGCATCTGCATATCGTTTGAAGCCAAGCAAAACATCTGCCTTTGACCTGAGTGCCTCTGCACCAAGCTTTGGCCAGGCAAAGCAGGCTATGGCTTCTGATTCGTTTCCCAGCTCTGCAAATATTTCGGCCCTGGCAATGGAGATTTTTTCTTCATCATCTGATTTTTCCAGGGCAATTTCCAGTTCCAGAAGTGCCTTTTTTGGCTGGGCTTCATTTTTCAGAGCCAAACCTTTGAGATAATAAATTTCCCAGTTGTCAAAGCCATCTTCAATTATAATGTCACACCAAGCCACCAGTTCCTGATTATTGCCCATTTTTAGAAGTAATCTGGCCTTTGTTAGCTTCTGTTTATCAGTATTCTCGCTGGTTATTATGTTTGTACAGCAAATTCCCAGCTGGTCATAGCGCTTGATTGTTCCCAGAAGTCCGGTGGCAAGTTTTAGAGCATCCTTGTGATTGGGACGCATTGCTAGTATTTCATTTACAATGGAAAGTGCTCTTTCATAGCAATAATTGGCTTTCTGGTACTGCCCCAGTTCCTTGAATATCTCACCCCGGCGCTCCCAGGCAGAGTCAAAATAGGTGTTCAGCAATAGAGAATTATTCAATGCCTCAAGTGCTTCTTCGGGCTTACCCAGCCAGTGTAATACATTAGCCTTTGCCAGCCATGAATGGTCATAATTGGGGTTCAGGTCCAGACTTTGCTCGATGTATTCAAGGCCATATTCCAAGTCGCCCAACTTTGCCATTCCATATCCCTTTGCGTAGAGGGCATAATCAAAGTCTGGCTTTAGTTCCAAAGCTTTCTCATGATATGGCTGGGCCTCGGCATGCCTGCCCATTTTATCGTAAGCATTGCCAATATTGTTCCAGGCAATTTCATAGTCTGGGCATACGTCAATTCCTTGTTCAAAATAGGGGATGGACTTTTCCCATTGGTCAAGGTTGTAATAGGCATTACCAATATTGTTGAGCAGAACTTCATCGAACATATCCAGGCTCAGGGCCCCCACATAGCTCACAATGGCATCTTCCAGCCGCCCCATATTATGCAGTGTGTAACCTTTGTTGTAGAGTGCCTGCTTGTAATTGGGATCAAGTTCTATTGCTTGCTCATAGCAGCGTATGGCCTCTTCTTGCATGCCCAACATGAACATTGCCAGTCCCCTATTGTTCCAGGCCTCCCGATTATTCGGGCTCATGGCAATTACCTGGTCAAAATGGTCTATGGCCTCTTCAAATTCCTCCATAGAATACATTACATTACCCTTGCCATTGAGTGCAGATTCATTGCCAGGGTCAAGTTCCAGGGCAATGTCCAGCTGCTCCATTGCCTTCTCACCCATTCCTCTGGACTGAAACATCACTGCAAATTGTATACGAATATTGGGGTAATCAGGAAATCTGTCAACCAAACCCTGATAGGATTTGATGGCCTCCTTCCAACGCCCCAGGGAAATTAAAGTGATGGCTCTCTCATAATGCACATCCAGATTATCTGGCTCTATTTCCAGTATTGAATCAAATACCTTCAGAGCTTCATTGACCTTGCCCACATAGGCATAGGTATTGGCCATATTATACAGGGCTGTTTGATAACCAGGTTCTATTTTCAGAGCCTTCTGATATTGGGCCATTGCCTCATTATGCCTACCCTGGGCATCCATGCATACCCCATAATCATTCAGTAAGACCGGGTCGTCCGGAGATTGCTGGATTGCCTCCTGAAAGAATTTAATGGCCTCTTCATACCTGGCACAATTGGCAAGATAGTTGGCCTTCAAATGAGTTTCATTTTGAACATCATCTGGCATTGAGCCTAAATAGTCTCTGTTACCTTAAAAACCTTTCATAACTAATCATTCAACATTTCTGTTGTTGTGGAATAAAGATCATACTTGAAATCATAATAATCATCCAGTATATCAATTAATTCGATTAGTTTATTTTCCAAAATAGAGCGGGTCTTCACGCCCTGGGTAACTAAATGGCTCAATCCATCCATGGTATCATCATAGGGGGCAGACTCGCCAAGAAGTGCGTATATTATTGTGTGGGCAAGATTGACATTTTCCGCAGTGTTATAGCCGCCTTCCAGAATAACACAAAGCTTGTCATTGTTCATTGCTTTTAGCCGTTTAATGAACTCATAATACCCATTTGATGTAAGCTGAAGGTTTGACTGGTTATCTGTGTAATGGGCATCAAAACCCACAAGGCACATAACATAATCCGGAACATAGCTTCTCATTACTGGCCTGATTATGTTTTCCAGTATTGTGAGATATTCCTCGTCACCACTGCCTTCTGGCACTTCAACATTAATATTGTATCCACGGCCTTTTCCGCGACCAATCTGATGTATGAACCCATCATGGGGATAGAAATCATGGGGGTCCCTGTGAACTGAAAGATTTATCACATTTGGGTCTTCATAAAATATCCGCATTGTTCCATTACCAGCATGGGCGTCTATGTCCACTATCAAAATCCGCTGTGCAAGATTATTTTCCTGAAGGTAACGAACTGCAATGGCTGCATTATTGAAAATGCAATATCCACCAAATTTGTCCGAGCTGGCATGGTGTCCAGGTGGCCTAACAAGTGCGAAAGAAGAATTTACCTTGTCGGTTACCACCAACTCATTGGCGGTTATCACTGCACCGGCCGAGGACGCTGCTGCCTTGAAAGTATTGGTTGCCAAGTATGTACTGTCCCCTAGAAAACCGCCGCCCTTCTTACAATAATTTTTAATGAAATCTATGTACCCTGAATCATGTACTCTTAACAAATCTTCATCACTGGCCGAAGAAAATTCAGTTATCAGTTCGCAATCCGGCCGGGTGAAGAGCTTCAACCTTCCCTGTAAAAAATTAATAATCTTCAAAATTCTGGTGGGATTTTCAGGACTGGACATCTCCGAACGATGGACAATATGATTTGAATTGTATACTATTGCACATTTATTTTCCATTGTCATTCTCCTTGGTGCCTAACATTTTTTCCAGTGAGTGGGAGCGTAGCGCCATTGTCACATCGCCTCTGGTTTTTTCAAGAACTCCTCTGGCAATGTCCTGTTTCCTCCTGATTGCCACAAGGCCACTTGGATAATTGAACTGTATGAGAAAATCAAAGAGCATTTCCATGTGTTCCAGATACTCGGCTGCTTTGTCGATATTTCCTCGACGGATATTGTCCAGGGCGAATCTGCGTATCTCACCTATAACATCACCCATGCCCAGGAGGTATGATTCCGGAGTTACGCCCAGCTCCTTGAAGTCCGGTATTGGCTCACCAAATGAATAGGATATGAGAACCTTGACTTCCACATATTCCTGCATGGCACTTTCCACTATACCAGAATGCAATATGTCAGGAAAATCCCTTGTAACACCAACCAACCTGTGAAGCTCCTCCATTGCCTCGCTAACAAATGGTTCTGGATCCTGCTGATTGTGCATGACCCTCACAGCCTTGCCACATAGTCGCACTATATTCCTGGAAGATTTCAGGGCAATTTCCCTTACCGCGTCCTTCTCATCAAGCTGGGATTCAATATCATTAGCAATAAAATCAAGTCCATCCATCACAACTGGAATGGTTGTCAAGATTTATTACCTTTTGCACCCCAGAGATATTCCAAAAATATGGGGCAATATTAAAATATCACGAAGACGAGATATGAATGAAGGATTATCATGGAAAAAGCAGCAGTCATATTCGTCTCTATAATCATTGTAGCCAGCGTGGCTCTTGGAGGTCTTGGATACATGTATTTCAGCGGTGGCCAGGAAGCCTATACTGGCACACCCACCAATGGAGAAGACACAACAGACACCACCCCAGATACTTCCCCGGACACTTCAGACGATACACCATCAACCTTACCACTGGCTCCTGACTTCAATCTTCCCAAGGTAGGAGGAGGATATGTTAAGCTTTCTGACCTCAGAGGTAAAGTGGTGGTACTGGATTTCATGGCCACCTGGTGCGGCCCCTGCGAGACTGAATTGGATCACCTGGATGATATCTATGAGAGCTATGGTTCCAACCAGGTTAAAATATTATCAATAGATGTTGACCAGAGCGAGAGTGAATCTCTTCTTTCCATATATTCTGATAATCACAATATACCATGGGACGTTTTGATGGACACTTCAGCAATTAACAATGCCAATGGATATGATGTTAGCTCTATTCCCACCCTGGTTATAGTTGACCAGGACGGAAGAATCGCATTCAGAGCTGAAGGCGTCACAACATCATATACTCTGAAAGCGGAAATAAACGCATTATTGTAGACTAGCATCGCATGACTATACAGCAGGTGTAGTGCAAAACATTATTATTTCATTGCCCATGTGGTTATCATGGTCTATGTTCTGGATGCCACTGCAATACGGTCAGGCATGACAATAGCCGGAGAGGGATGGTACACCACCCAAGATATTGTTGATGAGGTTAAACTGGGAAGGCAGGCCAGGAACCTTGACATGCTATTGGGTGTCTCCATTAAGGTCATGAGCCCGGACGAGGCCTCTGTGAACATTATAAAAGAAACAGCCAGTAAAACCCATGACATTGAATCTCTTTCCAGAACAGACATTGGTGTTTTAGCACTGGCTTATGAGCTTCAAGCCACAATAATTAGTGATGATTATGCTGTGCAAAATATTGCTAGAATTCTTAAAATACCCATAAAAACTGACCTTAAAGGCATCAGAGAAATTATTCACTGGACATTCAGGTGCAGAGGGTGCGGTCGTTATTTTGAGAAGGAGCCTGTGGACTGTCCAATATGCGGTTCTGAAATTAGAAAGGTCAAGAAGAAATGATTAACCGAATATTTACTCGTCCTCGGTTATTCTCCAGATATTGTCTGGAATTTCCTCATAGACTGACATGGCATCATCGGTTAGGGTGTCTTCTTTTGCTCCGGCCTTATTCACCAGATTGAGAATTTTATCTTTCTTGAATAGCCAGTAATGGATTCTCCACTCTCTTCCATCGTACAGGGTGGTCTCCTCACGCTCTGTGGTAAGCAATCCAGAATCTTCCAGCATGTAGAAAGCATCTCTATCCTCTGGCTCAAGGATATTGTCAATTATTCGCTCGCTGTACCCAAAGAAGTTCATAACATGCTGGGCCATGTGTCTTGCCTCTTCCTCTGGCATGTTCCTTCTCTCGTTCTTGATGCTGTTCCTGATTGCTCTGGTTAAATCATCAACTGTTAACGTAACGAATTCGCTCTCTGTTGTTGTCTTGGTCATTATTGCCATGGTATCGCCTTTTTGCCTTATGACAACTAGTTTTCGGTCGTATATATAAGTTGTTATGGGATGCTAATAAAACATTCGGAAATAATATGATTTTGGAGACTGAAAATGCCAATGAAAAAGATTATCATGAGGGTATGGAATCTGGGTTGCATGGCAGGGTTTGAAGAGAAGCCGCAAAACATCATTTCAGATTTCAAGAAGCTTGATTTTGATTATGTGCCAGAGAAATTGGTCCATCGGGACGAACCAATGAACCGCATTTTCTCCATAATCAAGCCAGGAATAGAGGCCAGCTCCAATCAGCGTGTGGTTATCACT
>DAOVXH010000047.1 GCA_030636255.1 Methanomassiliicoccales archaeon | reverse complement strand
CGGGACATTCCAAAGGCTGTGGATGCAATATCTCGAATTTCATATCTGGCAGATAATACCCAGGACATTCTGGAGCTGGATATCAATCCATTAATGGTTCTTGCAACCGGAAAGGGATGCAAGGTTGTGGATTCACGTATGACTATAAGGAAAAAACTTATCAATAAGATGTCAATGGAGGAAAATATATGAAATCTCTGACAATAACGTCCACCAGGACGGCTGCTGGCAAGACGACTGTGGGTCTGGGCATTGCCCTGAATACTGAGAAAAAAATCGGGTACTACAAACCCTATGGAGACCATCTGGTATACAGCAAAAAAGATCTAAATGATATGGATGCAATGGTATACCATGAGTGGCTGAACCTGGGCGAAGAGGCAAGAGAATGTACCCTGGGCTTTGATCCGGATAAAATATTATCTCATTGGAATCCAGAAGAACTCACAGGTGCGCTCAAGAAAAATTTTGACTGTGTGTCCGAGGGTATGGACATGGTTATTGTGGAGAGTGGCCGTAACTTCTCATTCGGGGGATTCATGGGCATGGACTCCATTACCCTGGCTGAAACATTTGGCTCAGAATTGCTCATTGTTGCAGATGGTGATGTTCACCTGATACTTGACAAGGTTCTGGCAGTTCAGAAATGTGTTGAAGGCAGAGCCAAGCTTAAGGGAGTTGTCATAAACAAGGTGAATGAGGAAGACAGGGAGAAAATTGAAACCGAAGTTCCACCGGTACTTGACAGAGCCGGTATCAAGCTTCTGGGAATACTTCCAAATGAGCCAGTTATGGAACGCGGAAATGTGGAACTTGTTCTGGACAAACTGAATGCCAAACTTGTTGCAGGCAGTGAAGGTCTGGAGAACATCATTGACAAGGTCCAAGTAGGTGCATTAAGCGCCAACCAGGCAATGAAAATGCCCACTTTCTACCATGAAAATAAAATGCTCATAACAGGCGGAGACAGGGTGGACCTGATATTTGCTTCACTGAATACTGATACAGCAGGAATAATCCTGACCAATAATATTCTACCACATCCGAAAATTATGGCAAAGGCAGATAGTATGAACATTCCAATAATCTCTGTGGCAATGGACACTTACACTACTGCAAAGGCAGTTGACAAAATTATATCTGAGATACGGCCAGATGAGGAAGACAAAAAACTTCTGATAAAAGAAATGGGTGCCAAGGAATTGGATTTGGAATCTATACTTGAGTAGGCTTCCTATTTGAAGTGTCAAAAAGGAATCACAATGATTCCAAATCTTTTGTCACATCATCCAGCAATCGCTGTGCCCCGATGTCCCCAAAGAGTTTTTTTGCTTCCAGATAGTTCTTCTTGGCCTGGGCCTTGTCCCCCTTGTCAATAAGCATTTTACCTAGATCATAGAGAAGCTGGCCAGTATGATACTTGGAATCAATTATATCGGTTATTTCCTTAACTCTCTCAAAGAGCTTGTCTGCCTTTTCCCAATCCTTCTTTTTGGAATAGGCGATTGCCTGGACCCTTGTGGAACCCTGCATTCCCATGGTGTCACCAAGAGTCTCAAGCATGGGATATGCCTGCTCTCCCCTCTCTATTGCCTTGTCCAACTCTCCGATATTGATTAGTGCCTCTCCAGAATTGAAAAGGCTCCATCCAATGAACTGCTGGTTATTAATCATCCTGGCATATTCCTCAGATTTGTCAAAATGCTCAAGAGCCTTATTCCAGTCCTTGAGTTGCATAAGTGAATCACCAATATTGTTGTAAACTCTTGATAATTGCCTGTGGTCCCTGACACCTTCAAGAAGTGGAATACTCTTATTGAACCATTGGACTGCCTTTTCCAGATTTCCCCTATCGCTGTAAACCAGACCAAATTCAATCATGACCTGGCCCACCATTCCATCGTCGCCGGTTTTCTCGGCATTGGTGAGGCCTTTTTCAAGCCATTCTAGGGCTTTATCATAATTATTTCTGTGCCATTCCAGGTGACCTAACCATCGTGAAGCATCGGCAATGCCCATTGGGTAATTCACTTCCTCGGAGATTGCCAATCCCTTGTTTAAAAATTCAATGGCCTCGTCCCATTCATCAGTTCTCTCATGCAAAAGTCCAATACCAATATTGGCCTCTGCCTCCTTGAGCTGATAATCTATTGTTCTGGTGAAGCGTATTGCATCTCTGAATGCTTTCTTGCCTTCCTCGAAATCACCTGTGACCAGGCATATATTTCCAAGAGCAACATTGATATCTGCAAACCGTCTGGCAATTCCAGGATCGCTCTCCCTGCCCCTGAGGTCGTCCAGTTCACTCCTTACCTTGAGCTTTCTAATCTCATTTCCAATTCTCTGGGCCTTTTCATCGCCAGCAGTTGGTCTAACTGCCCGGATTATGGCCTGTGAGAGCCTTAGTAAATCCCCAGATTTCAAATTCGAGGATTGGATATTCAAATCCGAACATTGGGTGATGAAAACAGTGGGCCCAAAATCTGACCCTAGCTCTGTATTGAGAATGGTCCTGATTTCCGCCACCAACTTGAAACTGGGTTGTGAATTCATAACTATGCTTCCGCCATGTGCTAAACATCACTACATAAAAAAACTTTGTTCCTATATTATATCAAGCAAAATTTCCTGGCCGTTTCTGGCATAGGCCTTCCAGCTTTCCATGTCATAGGGATATCCTATGATAAGATGCACCTGGCCAGAGTTTGAAAAGAGCTTCAGGTCAGCCTCTGAGGGGGTGGCATTCGGGGTGGGATGAGAATGGGCGCTACCAACAATACTCAGGTCAATGGGCATCATATGCAATCGAAGAATAGCAGATTGCTGGCTACTGATTGTTCCTGGCACAAGGATTACCTCGGTAATGACCCCATCATCAGCCCTGAGCATGCAGGCAAATTCATTTGGATGAGTATCCCTGGAAGCCGCAATAATCATCTCCAGGGTCTTGGACGTTATGGTCCTAACTTTTTTAGCCAGTACCTCACATCCTCAGCTTCTTCCAGGCCTTTTCATAAAAATCACCCTGGAATCTGACAAACCTGGCAGGATTTTCTGACCTGCTAAGGCGTAGAATATCATCCGGCTGGATTGTAACCTCTTCCTGGCCGTCCAATACCATAACACATTCCTTTTTGGTTATGTGTCTTACTTCTATCTGGCTATTGGCTGGAATAACCAATGGGCGAATCGCTAGATTGAATGGTGCAATAGGGGCCATGACGAATGCATCCACCATGGGATCTATTATGGGGCCGCCTACGCTCATTGCATAGCTTGTGGAGCCAGTTGGTGTTGAGATTATAAGTCCATCAGCACGAACATTCATTGCCAGGGTTCCATCAACCAGTACCTCAAAATGATGCATTTTTGATACGTGAGCTGTGTGAAGTACAGCTTCATTCAGGCAATCCTGTAATCTTTCTTCATTGCGCATTACCTTGAGCCGGAGCCGCTCTTCAACCTCGTAGTCTCCAGTTAGAATTCGAGATATTTTTTTTGAAATTTCATCTTTGGGAATTTCAGTTAAAAATCCAAGCTGGCCTGCATTGATTCCAGCTATGACTGGATTGCATCTTTGGAGCGCGTGGAGAATTGTTCCATCGCCACCTATAGTTATCAGAACATCAACACACATGTCAGCAAGGGGCTGGCCGTCCATTCCAAGTTTCTGGGCCAGTTTTTCCTCAATGATGATCTCGGCCCTATCTCCAATTACATCCAGAAGTTCCCTTGCAATGGAGTCAACATCTCGCAACTGGGGATTGGCTAGCACTCCAACCTTCATTCGAGCATCTCCAGAACCTTATCCGAACCAATAGCCATAATATTCTTCCTCACGTCAAGTGATAATGGCATGTCCAGTATTTCTCCCTTTGGGGTATATGCTTCCCCTCCAGCTTCACGAAGAATAAGAACTCCGGCAGCAATGTCCATTATTCTGAGACTTCGCTCTGCTGGAAGATATTCTAGATAATATGCATCAGCCATACCAGATGCCACTGCACACAGGTCCAATGAAGCCGCTCCCAAAGCACGAACTCTTCTGAATTTGGCAGCAAGCTCAAATGTTCTTGGGGATGCACTGGAGCCCATGTAGGCCATTAGTACAAGGCCGTTTTCTGGTTCCCTAACATGAATTGGCTGATTATTGAGAAATGCACCTTTGCCCTTTTCGGCATAATATACATCGCCGCTGACCATGTTCATGACCAGGCCTTCAGTTAAATCAGACAGCAGTTTCCTGCCCCTGGCGATGGATATGCTGAAGAATGGAATTCCACGACTTGCATTGTAGGTGCCGTCCACAGGGTCTATGACAAGAACTTCATCGAACCCACGGTCAACAAAGCCAACTTCCTCGCTGAGAAGGTTTGACTGGACATCATTCTGGTCCATGAATTCTAAAATAACGTCTTCGGCAACCTTATCAACATAGCTTGTGTCTGTTCCGTCGGCGCCAATTGCCACCTTTCTGCCCCTCTGGTTCAGAGGAACGGCCATGACCTTCTCTGTAACAAGCCTGGCCATGTCTAGTATCTCACTATTCATCAAGTTGAGGATGATGTCCAACATTTAAAAATTTATCTACTCTTCCACATAGCATTAAGTTGCAAAATATAATTGATGATTAACTGCCTAGCTTAGTATTTATTCAAAAATGGAATTGAGGAGAGACCAGAGCCGCCCATATTTGCATTTATGAGTCTTCTGATGCTCAGGCTCTCCTCGTATTTGTCGACCAGTTCATTGGCCCTTTCTTTGCTCATTCCGCCTTTTATCAGGCCCCTCCGCATTCTTCTTGCGCTTTTCTTTACACTGCGCTTGAACTTCAGAGCACTGAATCCCAGCCGAATGGCTAGTCCAGGAACTCGGGCAATTGCTCCGAGAGGGAGTTCACTCATCCTCGAACTTCCTGGCTATCTTTTCCTTGACCTTCTTTTCGATGTCGTCGCCAATATCATCGTGGCTGTGTCCTCCACCGCCTCCGATATTAAAACCGCCATCACCGCCGACCTCACCAAGAACCTTGGAAATCATACCACCTGGACTTGAGCTGTCCATGAACTTCTGAGTTAGGTGGAATGCCTTATCTTCATCCATTCCTGCGTCAATCATGGACTTGTAGAACTTTGCCACTGATTCGGCAAATGCCTCTGTCTTTTCTGCATTGAACAATGCCTCGGTTATTTCATTGAGCAGCTTTGGTACATGCTCCGATACGGCAGCCAATATTTCTGCCACGTCATCTCCGTCTTCATCTTTTGACATATTTTTACCTCCTGATAACGGGTTCTTTGCCCGTTTCTAATACTAAATTGGGTGTGCAGAGTATATAAATGAGGTGGAAATTAATGCCCACTATTGACCACTTTTTTCACGCTCATTTCACCACACCCAGTAGCTTGAGCCACTTGTCAACCAGCTCATCTGAAACCTTGTATCGTTTCACTTTTTTATCGTCCAGAACTTCTATTGCATCTGCCTCTTCCAGTTCCTTCAGCTTGTCTCGAACTGTTTTTCTGGATGCTGAGCCGCGTTTTTCCCGCAAATTTTCAGCTATCTGGCTAACATTTAATTCCTTTTTCTCGAAAAGAATAACAAGAATGTCCTGGGCAATGGGGTCCTTCACAGAGGGAACAAGCATTTCCGGCGACACTTTACCATGCTGCTGATACAGCGAAATAATCTTCAGATAACCTGATGCCATCTCCTGAAATTTTTCCATCATATTTCTGGATTCTTGATAGGGTTGGCTCATCTCGGAAATCATGCCTTCAAGATTATCTATCTTGTTGGAAAGCCTCTTTATTTCTTCGGCCTGTTCTTCCTCCTTCGGAATTTTGTCCTTAGGAAGCACCTCTTTCTTGGTCACAGTGGGGATATAGATTATCGTGTTTATTAGGATTGGCTATACTGCAATAATTGTTGAACTAGTTCCTACAAGTAAATGTTCTCATCCCTGCCAGGCCCGAAGGATAATATTTCAACTGGCACTCCCAGATTTGCCTCAATGAATGTGATATAGGCTGCAAGGCCCTTTGGAAGAGCGTCTCTGCCGCCATTTTGTATTTCTTTCCAATCTTCAGCAGTCATCTCTGGCCATCCTTCAAGAGTATGATATTGAGGCTCACATTTCTCCAGCTTTCTCATACTGGCAGGGAAATCATGAACATCCTGGCCGTCAAGGACATAATGGGTGCAGACCTTCAATTCCTCAAGACCGCAAAGAACATCTGCCTTTGTCATGACTATTGAGTCTAAACCGCATAATCTGGTGGAATACCTTACCATTACCAGATCAAGCCAGCCAACCCTTCTCTGGCGGCCAGTTGTTGTGCCAAATTCCTTGCCAACAGTTCCGATTCGATTCCCAATATCATCAAAAAGCTCTGTTGGGAATGGTCCTGTGCCAACACGACTGGTATATGCCTTTACAACTCCAATCACCTTGTTTATGCTCTTTGGGGCAACTCCTGCTCCGGTGCAGCATCCGCCGGTTATTGTTGCCGACGATGTATTGTGCGGGTAAATGCCATGGTCAATGTCCAGATGTATTCCTTGCGCACCCTCGAAGAGAACGTTCTGGCCCTGTATCAGTGCCTCATTTATGAGCACGGAAGTATCGCAAACAAATGGTGCAATTCTTTTTCCATATTCAGTATAATGGTTCAGCATAGTTTCATAGCTAATGTCCAGTGTGCCGCCAAGTGATTCAATATATGCCTTTTTCACTGGATAAGCAACACTGAGCTTGTGTTCCAGTTCTTCAGAATCAATAATATCGCAAATTCTCAGGCCAAAGCGGCTCATTTTATCGGAATAACATGGCCCTATTCCCCGGCGGGTGGTTCCGGCAGCCAGCTTGCCCTTTTTCTCCTCCTCAAGACCGTCAATAATCTTGTGATATGGCATGATAACGTGGGCCCGGTCGCTAATCCACAATGCACCCATTTGAACTTCCAATTCTGCTAGTCCGGCCAATTCCTTAGCCAGAATCTCCGGGTCAATAACAAGGCCGTTTCCAATAATCGAGGTAACATCGGAGCGAAGTATGCCAGACGGTACTAAATGCAATTTGAAGACTTTCTCGCCAATAACGATAGTATGGCCAGCATTATTGCCACCCTGGAATCTTACAACCAGGTCTGCCTCTTCAGCCAGCAAATCAGTTATTTTTCCTTTACCCTCATCTCCCCACTGAGTTCCCAAAATTACTTTTGACGGCATTTTTCAACCTCAAGGGGGGATTGCCATCATATAGATAAAATGTTTGATTTAGGGCATAGTCCCTTGAATACATAAACATTATATAATCCCTTTAAGATACAGTAAACATACATAAAAAATACATTAAAACGTAGTGTTGGTGAAATAATGAAACACTCTGGCACATATCACACAGTGGTTCATTATTAAGCCTACTGCGAAGCAGGAGGATTCAATTTGGCAGAATTGCGGGTTATAATCCCTGATGATGTGGACCGGTATCTGGAGAGCGTAATAAAGGCAGGAATGTTTGGCAATAAGGCGGAACTAGCTCGTGCGGCAATAGTTCATTTTTTGAACACTATAGGGCCGATATCCAAGGGCTATGACACTGAAAATTTCTTCTCGCCAGACGGCAGAATATTCCAGCTTGAGTATGCCAAGGAGTCGGTTAATCGCGGCGTGCCAGTTATCGGAATTGTGTGTGACGATGGTGTGCTTCTTGCCTCTGAAAATCCAGCCTCTGGGCCTGAAACCCTGGCGGTGATGAATCAGTGTATCCAGCATGTTTCTGACAAGTTGCTGATTGGTTATTCCGGCCTTGCCTCGGATGCCATGGTTGTCATTGATAAATTGAAATCAATGGAACTGAAAAAGGAACAGCAGGTGCTTTCTGCAATCCGGGAAATTTACTGGAGCCACACAATGCAGAGAGACGCTCGTCCCCTCGGGGCAGGGCTTCTGATTGCCACAAAATTCGGCCGACCAAAATTATTTGAGGTTGAACCAGGGGGCATGATAACCGAGTATGTTGCCAGTGTTATTGGCCATGGCGGGGAGAGTGCAAAAGCACAACTGGCCAAGGCCTACAAACGCGGTAATCTATCAGTTGCCGGAAAGCTGGTGCCAAAGATACTGGGTGACGGAGAATATTCTGTTGAGACATTAACTATGGAGTAGTGAGAATTATGGAAGATGATATTACAATTGTAGAAAGAAAGGATGTGAATGTTGAAGGCGCAGTACTGGTAGAAGGTTTCCCCAGCGTGGGAATGGTGAGTTCCATAGTTTCCAATTACATGATAAAAGTGCTAGATATGGAATATATTGGTTCAGTAAGGTCAAAGCATTTCACACCCACATCAATAATTGCCAATGGAGTGCCAATGCCCCCTGTGAGGATTTATGCAGGCCAGCCTGTGGAAAAGAAGGATTGCATCTGCGACCGCCTGGTTGTTCTGACCTCGGAGTTTCCGCCGCCAATCGAACTTATGCAGCCACTGGTGGAAAAGGTTTTGGAATGGTCTGGAAGCAAGGGCATTAAAACCGTTATCTCGGTTGAGGGCATAATCAATGAATCTGCCAATCACGAGCATGGCGATACCTACGCAATAGCCAGCACTGATAAGGCCAGGAAAATGCTTGAAAAGAAAGGTATCCAGCCAATGGATAATGGAATTATTACAGGTATCTCAGGAGTTCTACTTCATGAGGCGGAAATGCAGCAAAAGGATGTTATTTGTCTACTGTCAGATGCAAATCCAAAATTGCCTGATGCAAGGTCTGCTGCCAGGTTAATAGAAGAACTGGACAAGTTCCTTCCCAAGCTAAAGCTGGATACTCAACCGCTCATCGAAGAGGCAGAGAGACTGGAAGGCCAGGTCAGAGAGGCAATGATCCAGGCTCAGACAGTGAATAAGCCAGTTCATTCGGCGGCTCCGGCCATGTACGGATAAACAATACCATAAAATCCAACCTCTACTTTAGGGGTCGCATAAGGTGTATTATGCCGTCGGATAATGATAGACTGGCCATGCTTCCTCCAGAAGGAAAGCGCACCACCGCCCATGTACTTTTCAATCATATTGCTGAAAATTCCAATGTCAGGGTTATGGCACTTGATGATGTTCAAGAACTGGCAAAGCAACAATCTCATGCACCACTGTCCCTGGACGAGATAAAAGGAATGTCCTCCACCAGTAAATATCGCTGGGCCAGGGATGAGAAAAACCGACAGCCAGGGGGTGACGGTCATGATAATTATCTATTTTATCAGCAGCCAGCGGCCCGTTCTCGAACCACTGTAATACACGAAGGATTGCCAACCCTGGAAACAGACCTGGAGGTTCAGAAAAATATTGCCAATACCCTGGGAATCGGCTGGGACCCGGTGGAAAGTGGAAGGCTTGATATCTTTGAATTAAGGTCTCTGGCTGAACAGGAGATAGACCATCGTCTGAGAAGGATTGCCAAATATGCTGTTGATATGGACTGGATTAGGGTGAGAAGCAGATATGGCGACCATCCGGAAAAGTTCTTTATCATTGAAACCCTTGTCCCGACAAAATTTGCATATCTGGCCCTTGCCTCCATGAATATTCATTTTTCGCTTTCCGAAGAAGAAGAAAAAATACCTGCCAATCAACGCGTTCTATTTTTTCCAGAATTTGATGGTAATAGATTCATCCTCCACGGCAGCAATGTTTCCAAGGGCATGCCCACCACCACTATTGCAGCCGACGTAATCTACTTCGGCGAGAAAAAGAAGGCAGACAAGACCATGCTGGGCGAGCTTTTTACTGACGAGAATGAAGGTTCAGCATCCATGCATGTTGGCAGCAGAATTACTCGTCTAAAGGAAAATGGGTCCAGTGAGTTCAAAACAAGCCTGGACATATTCAATGCAGTAAGTTTGGGAGGTAAGAGTGCCCATTCCACTGATGATTTGAACGGATTACTGCATGATGGCGAGGAGGCACATCTATTAGGTGATGATATTTTGCTGTGCCACCCAGATTATTTTATCCAGCCAGAAGAAGGGATGTACCTGTCTCTGAAAGGTTTGACAGACAATTTTCACCAGAACTTGATACTCAATAAAGGTAGATTCCTGGAAAATGTTCCCTATCAGGATGGG
>DAOVXH010000009.1 GCA_030636255.1 Methanomassiliicoccales archaeon | reverse complement strand
TATTTTTCCGCGTCCTTGACCTTCCTGTCAACCTCATCTTTTGAAAGGTTGGTGGAAGCCGATATTGTGATCTTCTGCTCCTTGCCGGTTCCCAGGTCCTTTGCAGTAACATTCACAATTCCATTTGCATCAATGTCAAATGTTACCTCTATCTGGGGTATGCCCCTTGGTGCTGGTGGAATTCCCACAAGGTGGAACTTTCCAAGACTCACATTATCTGCTGCCATGGTCCTCTCGCCCTGGGTGACATGTATCTCAACACTTGGCTGATTGTCTGCGGCGGTTGAATATGTCTGGCTCTTTCTGCTGGGTATGGTGGTATTCCTCTCAATCTGCGGGGTTGTAACTCCGCCAAGGGTTTCCACTCCAAGTGTTAATGGTGTAACATCCAGCAATACCACATCTTTAATTTCACCGGCCATAACTCCACCCTGGATTGCAGCACCCATTGCCACACATTCGTCTGGGTTGACATTCTTGTACGGGTCCTTTTTGAAGAAACCCTTCACCACATCAAGAACAGCTGGCATTCTTGTTGAACCGCCTACCAGAATTACCTTGTCAATTTCCTCTGGCTTCATGGCTGTTGGCTTAGCGTCTCTCATGGCCCTCTTCATTGGCTCCTTTGTGCGCTCCAGAAGTGACTTTGTAATATCCTGGAACTTTGCCCTGGTGATTGTAATATCCAGATGTTTTGGACCGGTATTGTCTGCTGTTATGTAGGGTAAATTAACATTGGCCTGCTGAAGCCCAGATAATTCAATCTTGGCCTTTTCAGCAGCTTCTCTCAGCCTCTGCATTGCAGTTATGTCCTTGCTCAGGTCCACGCCCTGGTCCTTCTTGAACTCGGCTGCCAGATATTCCAAAAGTGCCTGGTCCCAGTCATCTCCGCCCAGCTTTGTATCTCCGTCTGTGCTGAGAACCTGGAATGTTCCATCGCCAACCTCCAGAAGTGAAATATCAAATGTTCCGCCTCCAAGGTCGAATACAGCAATCTTTTCGCCATCCTCCTTGTCCAGACCATATGCCAGTGCTGCTGCAGTTGGCTCATTGATTATTCTCAGTACCTCAAGTCCGGCAATTTTACCAGCGTCTTTTGTTGCCTGTCTCTGATTGTCATTGAAGTAAGCCGGAACCGTGATAACAGCCTGATTTACTGCCTCGCCAAGATGCGCCTCTGCATCCAGCTTCATTTTCTGAAGTATCATTGCTGATATTTCGGCAGCATTGTAATTGTCACTGTCAATCTTGACCTTCTTTTTGCTGCCCATGTCCCTCTTTATGGACGATACTGTCCTCTCGGGATTGCTGACTGCCTGCCTCTTGGCTATCTGGCCAACTAATCTTTCCTTGTCTTTCGTAAACCCCACCACTGATGGTGTGGTCCTGCCCCCCTCCGCATTTGGGAGTACCTTTGGCTTGCCACCTTCCAGCACGGCCATGCAGGAGTTCGTTGTTCCAAGATCTATTCCTATAATCTTTGCCATTTATTTCATCTCCTATATATTTATATTTTAATTTATTTATCCTCATTTATTTGTCCAGCCACTTGGCCAGCATTTGTAATTTGTTTAGCCACTTTGACCTTCGACGGTCTCAGCACCTTGCCTTTCAGCGAATACCCGCATTGGAATTCCTCCAGCACGGTTCCGTCCTCACTTTCTGACTCTTGCTGCATTACAGCTTCATGAACATGAGGGTTGAACTGGCATCCCTGGGCGATTATCTTTTCCAGACCGCAGCCCTGAAGATAATCTATCATGTTCTTGTACACCATTTTCACGCCTTCAGCATGCTCCGGTGGAATATTTTCCATGGAATCCAATGCCCTGTCAAAATTATCCAGGGTGTCCAGTAAACCTGAAACCAATTCGCCGCAGGCAATATCAGCGATAAGGCCTTTCTCAACCTCAATTCTTTTCTGGAAATTCTCAAAGTCAGCCTGAACTCTCTGGAGCTGGGCAAAATAGCCATTGGCCAATTCTGTCTGCTCGGCAATTTGAGCCTCCAATGCTGCAACATGGTCCTCTATTCCCTCTATTTCGTCCTGGAGGTCTTCCATGTCATCTTCTATTTCCTGGTCCTTTTTCTTTCTCATGTCATCACACTCACTTGTTAATCATCAATAGTCCCTGTTTTTCCAGGTTCCGCAGAACCTTTTCAACTTCGGACTCGCGCATGTTCAGCCGCTCGGACATTGCACCCAGCGATAAATCATCCTCATTTATTAGATATCGAAGAACTTTCCGATGCTCATAATTCTCGCACAGCGTGTCAATAATATTATTTGCATACCGGAGTGCGTCACCCTTCCTGGCCAATAATTCGTCCCGATTGCGAGCCATTGCATCCAATTGCTCATTAATAGAAGCAACAGAGGCCATGAACTCAGCCAATTTCACCCGAAGATTCTCAGCATTCCGGAGCGCTTCAGTGTCAGTACCAGCCTTAATCACCTGCTCAATATCATGAAACCGTAAATCCTCGGAGAACTGTTCCGGGGACATATCTATCACAATGGTAAGCGATTGAGTAGCAACATAGAATTTACGGGGTGGACCGGTATCGCTTTTCCGAAACATGGACTTCACCAGATCAGCTTCCTCCAATACCCGAAGATGCTTCATAATAGCCTGCTGGCTGATACTTAACTCTTTCGAGAGTTGAAGAGGATAATGGTCCTCCTTAACCAGCTTGCGCAGTATCTGTCTGCGGGTAGGATTGCCGATTATGGCCAGTAGGGTGTCGAGGTCTATGTTGTTCATTTGGGTGTTCTCCTTGGTTGATTAGTTTGGGGTGGTTCTTAAGTTGGTTAATAGGTTGGTTTACAACACAGGGTTGTATACTAACGGATAGAACGTATAAGGAGGGTGGTATTTAAGGGTTTTGGCGGATTTTTTTAGAGTTTTGAACTGCGCTGTTTTGCCTAATAAAAAAAATCAATAAATAAGTAATTCCAAACCAGCCAATTTATTCTTAACAGTGGTTAGATGATTATTTTGTAATTTTTGCTATTTAATGAAGAATACATAAGCTTAATTTACTGATGAAAAAATTGTATAACTCTTGTTCTTTTTTTCCCAAATACGTATTTCGTCATAGATTTTTGTTTTATAAAAATCATTTTTGTTATAGGCTAAACGTAAATATCCTTCTAAAGCTGCCCGATGCATACCTCGTATATTTTTTCCACCAAATATTTTTTTTATACCAATCAATAATATATTTGACATGTCATGGCCTTGACACACTTGCCAACAATCTGCTTTCAGTTTTATTAAGGCCTGAACACTTTTTTTCGTCTCATTTTTATCAATAGCGCATTGATTTGTATTATTTACTACAGCGGTAAGTAATTTATCCAAATCAACTTCAAGGTTATTTTCATTCACAAAGGTATAAAAATTAAGCCCAGTGAATTTCAATCCAAGATTGAAACGTTTCGAATACCATCTTAAATGTCCAATCAGTTTTGTCTGATTAATTAAAATCTCTCTTAAATCCTTTCCTTTTGTAAATTTATTTAATTTTGTTGAATCACAATATTCACACAACAATCCATCAAATCCTGGTGATTTAATTATCATGGTTTCAAGGTCATGGGTGTCAGTCATTACGATATTTATTACATCTAATTTTTCATTTTCAAGCTTTCGATAATCAGTATCAATAATTCCCAAAACACCATCAAACCCTGATTTTTCAAGAACATTTAAGGCTTGAATAACATTAGCATCTTTAATTCCTATTATAATTGAACAATTACTACATTCAATAAATTGACTATAAAATCTAGAATCTGTATCTCCTTCAACTATCAAAAATGATCCTTTATGAGTCTTCCTTGACATCCTGATATCGCTCGCTATTGTATTTCCATCGATATGGTGCTGTAATGATGGCAAATGCTTAACCTCCTTCCTCCATATCTATTGTTAAATGCCATTTGTCATTAATTATCTGAGGCGAATGTGTTGCAATTATAATATCAACATTAGTTAAATCTGCAATTTTTTGAAGATCATTTAAAAAGTGTTTTTGCCAACTTATATGTAAAGATATTTCTGGTTCATCCATAAGGATTAAAGATCCCTCTTTGGATTTGAAAAGTAATTCATAATTAAGAACTAGTTCATGTTGCTCCCCTGAAGAAAGATTCTCTGGACTTAGTTTTGAACCATCAATCAATGTTATTTCGAACCCATCGACACTATTTATAGTAATATCTTTATGAGAAAACCGAGTATTAAGAATGTTTTTCATCAAGTTTATTTTCTTTTCCATATCATTAAAAATAGATAGTTTCTGTTCATTATCTTCAATATACATAGATAAGACTTTTAATGTATGTTTATCCATTTTTTCTTTAGTTTTTATTGGCAAATGAGAACCAGTATATAAGCCAACATTTTGGAGACGAGAACGGGTAATTTCTAATTCCTTTAATTGTGATTTAATTGAATTGCTACTAGGTGCTCTTTCTTCTTTTATTTTAGCCATTTTATCTATTAATCGTGAAGGAAATGTTCTATCCAATTCCTGTGAATAAGATGCCGATTCTGCTAATTTTCTCTCAATTGCTCTTCTTAATTCGTCTGAATAAGCAATCACCGATGGTGTCATTTCTCTTTCTTTTTTAATATAATTTCTATCTGATCCAGTTTGATCAAATTGGTATAATCTCTGAGATTTAATAAATCTTGTAGGGAGAGACATTAAATGCTTCCGTAAACCGATAGGAATTCTTTTATTTTGTATTGGATGTGAAGGATGGCTATATAAATCATTCCTAATATGTGAGGATAAGTATCTTTCAATTAAATACTCTATTGGCATTACTTTATTACGTCTTGTATCAATCCATTTATCTGGTCCAATCCTTCTGTAAAAACTCGGCAATTCTTGACTAAGAGTATCAAGCAAAAATTCAGGAATTTCTACTTTAGTTATTAAATCATATTCAATATCCTTATGCTTAGGTTGTTTTAAAAGAAACGACATTTTATTTTTGTTTCTGTCTTCGTGTTTTGTTATTTTCAAGGATGATTTATTAGTATATTGAATATAAATTTCATCAAAACATACCTCTTTTAATTCTGAAAAATTTCTGCTGAAAATGTCATCAATAGCTTTTAGTATTGTTGTCTTTCCATATCCATTTGGCGCATGAATTATTGTTATCCTTTCTTTTATATGGAATGGAATATTATAATTAAACAATCCAAATAATCCTTTAATCTTAACTTCTTTTATTCTCAGTATATCCCCCCCTGGGTTTGTGGTTGATAAAGAAGAGATGAAATATATAGCTTTCTAATACAATATAGCATGTTTGATATTTCATTTTCGTTGAAGGAAAGCGTATTCTAACCTAACTCATTAATATACATGGTACGGACTCCATTGATATCGTTTTTCTTCATTCTCAGTTATATGTCCATTTTTTATGAGCCAGTCTAAGAGTGATTGTAAGTCATAAATATCTTTAAATAGGCCAGTATACTCTATTTCATTGAATATTTCCATTGCAGTTGATGAGGGTGAATTAATTATTTCAGTTTGAATTACTGAGTATCTCTCATTTTCTTTTCTTGTTTTGATTTTGTCAGCAAATTTATGAACATCTTTATGATTAACAAGATCTGTAAAATTATCAACAATTATCCCTCTAGCCTTTTCAAAATTATTTTCTGATATTGAATTATTTTCATCTACTCTAGCTAATGACTGAGCTAACCTCTTTAGATTATATTTGGATTTATGGTGCATAGATTTCACGACATGTTCCCTTTCTGTTGAATTTTTATATATCTCAGATAACAAAGTATCATAATCTTGATATAACAAGTCTGATAATGAATTAAAATGTTTAGATGATTTCTTATCTAAACCTGGCTGGAATTGCCTAGTAAAAACTACTTGCATCCATATATCTTCATTTATTTCCTTTTTTAATTTTGCTATATTTATTTTTGAATCAAGCAAATTATCTAGTGATAAAGGGAGTGTAATATCTGTATTTGGATACTTTGTAAGAAATTCTTTCATGAGTTGAGTAACATATCCCTGGCCTGGAGAAAATGTGCTGAATATTGAATATTCTCCTTGAAAATTAACTCTCTTGAAAAGTTCATTATCAAGGAAATCATATCTGGAGGGTACAATTCCAGAAAATATTTTGTCGTCTATTATTGGCCTTTCTGCTAGATGAAACTTAATTCCCTTTGAATATTGAAACTTCTTTCCCATATATGCTTTTTCTGGCGGTCGGAATGCTCTATATTCTGGGGGAACTAATAGAGAGATTGACTTTACCAGTTCTTTACCTAACGGTGAATTTAATGAAAAAGAAGAAAGGGATATGCCACCCAGTGCCCCATTCAAATATGGTGCACTTATGATTGGTGCTTGCAAGGATGAAGTAATCTTTTTATCGTCAATTAATGTTTCTTTAAGTATATTGTTTATTATTTGCTTTTCATATGGAACATCTATGTAAATAAAATCCGATTTAAGAGGTTCCCAGTCTTCAATAACAAGAGCATATTCGTATTCCTTGTAATGCTTATTATAAATTCTTATTCTCTTAGAACTTGTGATTTTAATCGGTCCATATTCTTGAGGTTGTTTTTTGTCATATGGAATCAAACACATTAACAAATGTTGAGGTGAGTTTGGTAGTGTTGCCAGTCCCATGTAATTCATATTGTTTTCAACTATTGCGGCTTTCCAAGAAGAGGATAGTTCAACTGGAACAGCATAAAGAGAAATGTCAACATTGTTATCTTTATAATCAACTTTTTGAAATGTTTTATACCATTTTGAAATATCATCAATTCTCTTTTTCTCATGGGCTAAAAAATCCCAATCTACATATTGCCTCTCCCAAGGATACAATATTTCTGATTTATTTGACCAGATGAAATATTCTTTTGCTGTGTATGTGTCTCTACTCTTTCCCATATTACTCAAATCCTGAATGAAATGCATGAATTTAAAATTGTGTATAGTTTGCTCAATTTCCCCCTCGGTTGAATCCCAATGGAGGCCTTTCCCCACCCAACCTGCCGATTGCGAACACCTCCCTGCCCTCACGGACAGGGCATCCAAAGAATGAAACGAAATGGCTCTGTCACCTCATCCAATTCAAAATAAATTGGATGGTACAACCCCGCCCTCCAAATATGGATACGTTCTAATTCAGACGGGGCATGATTGGTTAAGCCTTCGATTATTGCGCCTTCTTTCTTCCTATATCTCTAGATATTCTTCTCCTCTGGCTGAACCCCCACAGAACACCTCAACCAGGGGACAAGCACCGGGAATACCCCAATCCTTACGAAAAATATGAGGCTCTTTGCCACCATATATTAAACAGAAACTTATTGGGACAACCCTGGGCTTTCCCACACAATTAATTTATAGGCATGTTTCTTTATTTATCATGATTATCATGAGGTTGAATCTATGTTATTGACAAATACGGACTTTGTGCCTGGAAAGGAAATCGTTGAGGTTAAGGGGCTTGTTAAGGGCACCTGTGTTCAGGCCAGATGGGTGGGAAAGGACATCAGGGCAGCAGGCAGAACTCTTATTGGCGGCGAGATGAAATATTATACCGAATTGCTTACAAATTCACGAAACAGGGCAACCAAAAGAATGATGCAAGAGGCTAGCAAGCTCGGTGCCAATGCTGTCATTAATATTCGGTACAATACTGCGGCAGTTGCTCAGGGCTCGGCTGAAGTGTTGGCCTACGGAACTGCAGTTATACTCAAATGAAACCCCAACCCTCCAAAGCCGTACTGGAAGCGTTCAATCTTCCCAATCAGCTCCTCTCTCTTCAGGGTGGGCGAGGCAATTGCTGGCGTTCCAGAGATGTAATACTCAAGCCCTCTGAGAATATTTTGGAATGGCGCTGGGTTCAGGAGGTCTTTTCCGGTCTGGTTCAGGACGGCTTCAGGGTTGCGGTTCCGCTCTTTTCCGGTGACGGTGAACTATTTGTTCATGGCTGGTGTGCTCAGATTGCTCTTGCTGGTGCTCATCCTGTGGGTGGGAATTGGGAAGGTGTTCTTTCTGCCGGTGATGTGTTTCATTCTGCTATTGCGCATATTCCTCGGCCTGACTTTCTTGGTGATAATGATGATCCATGGGCTATTGGGGACCGTGTTGCCTGGGGCGAAATTGAAGCTCCTGATAAACACCCGGTGCTCTCTGGGTTGCTGGAACTTTGTGAACCTATTGACCTTCCAGAACAATTAATTCATGGCGACCTGACAGAAAATGTCCTTTTTGCTCATGGCCTTGCTCCTGCAATAATTGATTTTTGCCCGTATTATAGGCCTGTTGGCTTCTCATCTGCCGTTGTGGTGGCCGATGCAGTCTGCTGGCGTGAAGCAGATCCTGATGAATTGCTTGGTTATGTTTCCAAGATTGATGAATTTCCACAGCTCCTGCTTCGGGCCATTATTTATCGTATTGTAACAACTCTGGCCTTTAAAAATAAAGAGAATCTGGATGGGTATAAACCAGGAATTGAAATGGTGCAGAGATTGATAAAATAGGCTCTGGCTCGTTTTGATTTCACTTTCACTCACCCTCAAAATGTGTTTATATACTCTGGCGAAGATAACAGAAAATGATGGTTGCAGATAACGAGGATTTTTCTTTTCATGATCTTGTTCAGGCAATCCAGCTGGCCCATGACCAGTTGGCAGGGCAGGCGGCCAAGGCGGTTAATGTCAGTTTGACAATGAGAAACTGGACCATTGGAATGTACATATCGGAATATGAACTCAAAGGTGCTGACCGGGCAGAATATGGAGAGAAGCTCTTAACCGAGCTTTCCAAGAGATTAAAAACACTGGAAGTGGCCGGTACTGGGCGAAGGCAATTATACAATTATCTCGCATTTTATCGCACCTATCCAGAGATTGTGCAGACAGTGCCCGCACAATTTGAAGTACAGGGTCTTGATGATAATAGACTGGCTGAAAAAGTGCGAACGTCGTCCACACAATTATCCACATCACCCAAAGTACTTATTGAGAGCCTATCATACAGTCATCTGGAATTATTAGTTGGCATAGATGATGATTTCAAGCGCACATTTTATGAATTAGAATCCCTCAGGGGTAACTGGTCTGTCAGGGAACTCAAGCGGCAGATTGCCAGTCTATATTATGAGCGTTCCGGGCTTTCGGAAAACAAGGAGAAACTGGCAGAACTGGCACGGTCCGATGTAGAAATTTCCTCGCCGTCCCTGAGCATTCGTGATCCATATATTTTTGAATTTCTGGGGATCAAATCTAAGGAGGTGATGGGGGAGTCGGAACTGGAAGATTCACTCCTCGATAGATTGCAGGATTTCCTTCTTGAACTTGGCCATGGATTCTGTTTCGAGGCCAGGCAAAAAAGAATCTTGATAGGAGATGAATATTTCTTCGTGGATATGGTGTTTTATCATCGCATCCTCAAATGCCATGTCTTGGTAGAATTGAAGGTTGACGATTTCAGCCATGAAAACATAGGCCAGCTCAATACCTATGTGAACTGGTACATGAAGAATGAAATGTCCCAGGGAGACAACTCCCCAATAGGCATCCTTCTATGCACAAAAAAGAACAATGCATTGGTAGAATATGCTTTGGCTGGCATGGATAATAATTTATTTGTTTCAAAATACCAACTTGAACTGCCAAAGAGGGAGGAGATGCAGAGATTTTTGGAAGAGCAGATGAGATAGGGGGTTGGCCGGTGCGTGGTTGAACTGTTTTTCACGAGACCGAGTTCGCTGCCACAACCGGCTTCCGAACAATATCAAACCTACTCTCCAGGACTGACATCTCCCGCTTCTTCAGGGAACCTGGATTTATGGATACCATGATTGTGCCTTCGCTCACCGATGCTATGTCGATGATGGTCTTCAGGAAATCATTTACCATTGGGAGCCCGTTCTCCATTATCAGGGCGTCCAGTCCATATATGAACACCAGGCCTTTTTCTTTTCTCAGGAATTCCGCAATTGTCTGGGTTATCTCGAAGTCCAGCCTGCTTGGTTTCAGGGTCTTTTCCTCGCTCTTGCTTGATGTTGTGAGCCAATGCATTTCCATGTCTGGAAGTTCGAACTTCTCCTTCAGCTTTGACGGGAATTGCGAGGTTATGCAGAGCTTCTTTAATTTGGATGACCTGAGTAGTTCACATGCCTGGGCCGGGCTTTCTTCCTCGAAAATGAACGAATAGGAGGAAACATCATCCTCTTCCAGTATCTTTGATTCTCCCCTCCCAAGGTCTATTGTCTCGTCAAAGATGCTCCTTATCTGGAATATCTCCCTCTCCGAGAACCTGGATGGGTTGATAGGGATTATTATTGCAGCATTGTTCATTGCAGCCACATCATTGATTGATTTCAGAAAATCAAGAGTTTTATCGAACCCGTTCACCATGGATAGGTACTTCAGGTCGTCTATCATCACAGTGGTATTATCCCCGTCTTTCATGAATGTCTCTATTGTGTATAATATCTCAAACTCCAATCTATAGGGGCTGAGCTTCTTCTCGTCGGTACTTGTCTCGGTTATCCAGACAATTGGGGTTTTCTCGAGTTTATATTCATTTCTGAGCTTTTGTGGATAAAATGATGTGATGCACAGGCCAGGGGTCTGGGACACCATGCCCCTGAATATCTCATAGCTATTATTGGAGCCTGCCTCCTTGATTATGTAAGTTGTACCTGGGTCCAGTCTCAGGGATTCTATTGCTGGCTTTGCCTCCTCAACTATATGTTCTATGTCAAATAGATTGTATTTCAGCATTGCATATCCGAAAAAGCTCACCATGATGAACGGAAAGATACCACCAGTAAGATTAATCTCAAGATCCAGTATCGGTAAGATAACAGAGAACAATGGGCCAAATATGCCTGCTATTGTCATTCCAATGGCTATGTAGAATGCCTGGGACCTCTCCACCTTGTTCTTTATCTTGACATAGCCTTTCCACAGCAGGAAGAGACCAAGATACACACAGATTAGTAAATATAAACCGTACAGGGTATAGACAAACCCTTCAGCATTTGCTGCCCACATTCCCTCATAGGAGTCCACAGCCAGGCCTATATCTAATTGCTCGAGAATTATAAATGGAAATAATACAACACTAACAATATGAATGGTCCATAGATATTTCATTTTGCTTTGAGGTAAAGCCCGAATGAACAATATCAGGAAGTGCAGCACCGTGCTTGGTATGAACACTGCGCCTATCCAGACAATAAAACTCCAGGCCTGGGCATCGGCATATACAGTGGAGAACTTCAGACCAATATCCCCGAATATCCACAGGGCGACCGTGAACTGGACACCTGCTGCAAGTTGATTGGTTCTGTGTTTAGGATTCTTACGTATTATCAGGATGCCAAGTATAATTTCGACAATGACGACCATCATTAGAGGATATGCCCATTGAACCTCATCCAAGTTCACTTGGTCACAATCCTGAACACGTTCTTGTCCACCAGGAGAGGGAAATAGTCAGAAGAATGGTCAATTGCCCTCATTTTCACGACTCTAAGATATCTAACAACACTGCGCCCGACCTTCTCATTTGAAAGATATATTATCCCGTCAGATAGGAACTCCTCGCACTTGTGCACTCCGAACTCCTCCTGCTCCTCCATCATTTCAGATACCACTATGGTTGTGAGGCCCAAGTTCTTCAGTTCATTAAAGAAATGGAACAGGTCGTTCCTAGGATTTTTCATATCCATGAGAACATAGAAGGATTCCAGAGAATCTATGACCAGGAGTTTTGCATCTGTCTCATTAATATGCATCTTCACAAACATCTTCACTATGTCAGTAAGAGCCTTATCTCCCAGGAAGCCTAATTTTTTCCTCAGCATCCCTGTATCCACCATGGAAATATTTGTCTCAAGAGGGTCTGATGGCATTCCAAAGGCATCCATCTGCTTTGCCAGGCTCTTTCTGCTTTGCTCCACAGATATGTATATGGAATTCACGTCCTTTGCATTGTGCAATATGCTGTATGCTAATGTTGTCTTCATGCTTCCTGTTGGACCGCACAGTAATATCAAATGTCCCTCTGGAATCCCGCCTTCAATCTGTTCATCCAGACCTTCCACATGTGTAGGTATTATTCCTCCCATTTTATCCCCTCACTTCGTAACTATCTTGAAGCCGCTTTTATCCACCAAAAGCGGAAAGTAATCAGTCGAATGCTTTACCTCTCTCAACTTGACCACACTGAGATATCTCCCAACCGAGGTTCCGGTACGTTCCATATCCAGATGTATAATTCCATCTGCCAGGAATGCCTCGATTCCGTGTGTTCCAAAGACTCGCCTCTTTTGCGGCATCTCTGATATCAAAAGTGAAGTTATATTGAGGTCTCGCAGTTTCTCAAAGAATAGGAAAATATCATTTCTCGGGTTCTCCATATCTGCGATTGTGAACACAGCTTCCAGGGAATCCAGCACCAGCAGATCATAATCAATGAGTTTCTTATAGCTCTCTATTTGAGTCTGGAGCGAATCAAACCAGCTCAGGTCCTGCTTTTCCGCCACTTTCCTGAGTTCTGTTCTGAGCCAGGCCATGTCTATTACTGTGAGTTTCTCCTCGTCATTTTTCAGGTCCATGCCTAGCTTTCTCATATGTGTTATTAGACTCTCTTTGTTCTGTTCCAGTGATATGTACAATGCCTTTCCCAGGCCTTCTTTCACATATTTATGCACTATAGAATACGAAAGAGTTGATTTCATGCTCCCAGATGTTCCACAGATCAACACTATATGTCCTGGCGGTATGCCCCCATCCATTCGACCGTCCAACCCTTCAACATATGTTTTTATCTTGTCCATCTAATCCTCCTCCTCTGTTGCATCTTCTATTTTTATACAGATGCCTCCCTGAACATTATAAGTATTAGCTATAGGTTAAGATGAACCGACAATTATAAACTTATTTGACTAACATTCTTGCATTGTTACATTTTTGTTCAAATAAATAACATTATAATCACAAGTCGCTCCCAAAAGTCGTACTGGTTGATAAAATAGGCAATTTTTAAATTTACCCTATAAAATATGCGAATAATCCTTAAATACTAAAAATTCCCAATCTTTTTATAGGAGATTATATCGAATTAACAAGATATTAATACTACTTTTTTCATAGTTGATATATAGAACGGAGCTGGATGAGAACAAGTATCATCATAACGCAAACAATATGAGTTAACAAAGTTGAATAAAAAATACGAGTGGGGAAGAAAAAATATCATAGCACATATCAACTGTGTTTCTGACTAGGCGTAATTCTTACTCTCAGCATATCCCAACAAAAGGATTCCGATGTAGGAAGAAATTTTATAAAAGTTCATCCAGTTCTGAAACACTTCAATAATCAGCCAACCCTGACTGAATTGTAATTTGATTTTTTATCATCGTATCCAAATATAAATAATTGCAGATGATAAAAAAACGGGCGGCGAGGAAACTTTATAAGAACTGATATAAACTGTGTTTCCGAGTTGACGCAGTTTTCGCATTTTATCATCTGGCTGCTTAGAAAATTGCGGCTAAAGAAGAAACTTTATCTCAGCGTATTCTCATTTGTGTTTCTTCGGAGCCCGTATTTTTATAATCAACTCCGCTAGCTAAATGCAATTAAACGTTGATTAAAAAAATACGGGCGGAGCCATGGACCCGAAGGCCCAGGTTGGAGAGAGAAAGCTCACCGAACCATGCGGTTCGATTGGCGAACAACTTACGTTACCCGCCCCGCCCAAGTGGGGAAGAGTTTATCTTGAGATATGTGAACATAGTGAAATAATTTTTTCAGCTTCCCAATATAGACCCTGTATATCTTTCATTGTATTAATAATTAGCATATTAATTCTCTAATGTGATAACACTTCTGTAATGAAAAAAAGAAAAAAATGGAGATGATGATTGTGAACCCTCCTTTAAAAAAAAGGAAGGGATTTTATAGTAAATTGAGGGGCCAGCAGGGTATTGCTTTGCAAGCCCCCCTTATGTCGTGGGGTGAGAGTTGATTGTGATGATAGTAGGATGAATCCCTTTCCTTATATACCCTTCAAGAACATTCTCAATTTTGATATTTAATAAAATGTAATAATAAGGAAAGAAATAAATATCACCCATACAATATTTAGATTGATAGACTATGAATGTAGAAGAAATTTCAATTAAAATTCAGGATATGACAATCCGTGGGGCAGGGAGAATTGCCCGGTACGCTGCAAAGGCTCTGAAGGATTACTCTGAAACTTTTAATGGTCAATCCCAGGAAGAATTTATTCTTGGTCTGGACAAGGCCGCAGCCAGGCTAATATCCACCAGGCCAACAGCAATATCACTTTTCAATGGAGTTCAGATAACAATTCGAGGCGCAAAAGAATCATCTGATTTAAATTCTGCCAGGGATCTTGTAATTAAGAATGCAGATGCCTTTTGCGAATTATCCAATTCAGCCTATGATAAGATGGCCAGCTATGGCTCGAATCTGGTTCAGGAACCAAATATGATGGCTATAACTATCTGCAATTCCACCGCAGCAATATCTGTGATAAAGGCTGCATTCCAGGCCGGAAAAATTACTGGCGTGTATGCATGCGAGACAAGGCCAAAAAACCAGGGTTTAATCACCATCCGGGAGCTGGCTGAAGCCGGAGTTCCTGTAACCTTGATAGTGGATTCGGCAATGCGATATGTCATGCCAGAGGTTTCAATAGCATTCATTGGCACTGATTCCCTGGAGTCAGATGGAAGTGTCATAAACAAGATTGGCACGCAAGTTCTTGCTGCAACTGCCAGGGACTTTGAAGTACCGGTTTATGCATGTGCTGAAACTTATAAGTTCTTGCCTCCAAGCAAGGCAGGCCAGAGAGTTCAGATAGAATTAAGGCCTATTGAAGAGATAATAGCTCCAGAGGACTTGCCGGAAAATGTTGAGGTCTACAATCCTGTGTTTGACAGGGTACATCCATCATTAATAACTGGTATAATCACAGAAATTGGAGTAATAAGGCCCTCTGAGGTGTCAGAGATATCTGAGAAATACCTCGAGGGAATTTAAATTTACATTTGGAGATATAATATGAAATATAAAATTAAAGAAATAAATGTGGACGCAGGAGAATTTACCGTAATACTCAATCGAACCGATGCAAAAGAACTGGGCGTCCGTTCACTGGACAGAGTGAAAGTAATTACCCCGGACATGACAATAACCGCTATTGTTGAGACCACAGATTCAGTTGTTTCAGAAGGCGAGGTTGGTGTGCTGTGCAAGGCATTCGAGGCCCTGGCTGCTTGCGAATCCGGTGAGGCGGAGGTCATTCCAACAGGAAGGCCCCACTCAATTGAGTTGATTAAGAAAAAAATTGAAGGGCATGTTTTAACTTCTGATGAGATAAGGGAAATAGTTACTGACATTACCCATCATCATCTTTCTGATATTGAGCTGACTGCATATGTTGTGGCATGTCAATTGAATGGCATGAACCTGGAAGAGACTGTCGCTCTGACAAGGTCCATGGTTGAGACCGGCGACACAATAGAACTGGACAAATCTCCGGTATTTGACTTTCACAGTATTGGTGGCGCACCTGGTAACAAGATTACACTCCTTGTTGTGCCAATAGTTGCCGCCGCAGGATTATACATTCCAAAGACATCCTCAAGGGCCATATCCAGTGCCTGCGGAACTGCCGATATATTTGAAACAATTGCCCGTGTTTCCCTAGAAATGGACGAGATAAAGCACATAACAGAGGAAATTGGCGGTGTAATTGCCTGGGGAGGGCATGTGAACTTCGCTCCAGCAGACGATCTAATTATTCGGGTTGAGTATCCCTTGAGCATTGACCCCTACAGTCAGTTAATTGCTTCTGTCATGGCAAAGAAGAAGGCCGTAGGAGCAGACTATTTCCTGCTTGATATTCCAACTGGGCCAGGCACGAAAGTTGAAGATTATGAACTTGCCCACAGGTATGCCAATGATTTTATCGAGATTGGACGGCGCCTTGACATGAAGGTGGAATGTGCCATTACCTATGGCGGCCAGCCACTTGGAAGGCATATTGGCCCGAAACTGGAGGCAAAGGAGGCCATGCAACTTCTTGAAGGGAAGATTAAACCAAATAGTGTTACTGAAAAAGCAGTATCAATGGCTGGTATCTTGTTTGAAATGGCAGGAATGACCAATGGGAAGCAGAAAGCCCGGGACATTTTAGAAAATGGTCAAGCTTTAGCCAAGATGCGGCAAATACTAGGGGCCCAGGACGGTGACCCCAACCTGAAATCAGATGATATTGAACCAGGCCAGTACAAGGCCACAATAACTGCAAATCAGGACGGATATGTGACATTCCTTGACAATAAAAAGCTGGTAAGGCTGGCAAGGATTGCCGGTTCTCCCAGGGACCATGGCGCTGGACTGGTATTCCTGAAAAAGCGTGGCGATAGAATAGAAAAGGACCAGCCAATGTTCGAGATATACGGTGACAATGAAAGAAAGGTCAATGAGGCTGCTGCACTCTCCAATAGGCTGAAACCATACACTGTGGAGGGCATGATAATCGAGCATATCCCTTCCACCACCAGGCCAATTGAATATAAAGACTGATAATTTAATCGACAAACATATTTAGTCAAAAGCAATCTCAGTCCCATGGATGAATCTCATATTGGCTTCATGATCCATGGTTTTACCAGGGATGAGGCTGAATTGGTTCAGGAGTATCTTGAAACTCTGGCTGGCCAGAAAATAATTTCCATAAATGCTACTGGCAAGGAGTCAGAGATTGTTGCTGAAATTTTAAATGCTGCAGCTTTCACAGACTTTGCCAGTGCAGACCCAAAGATACTCATGTTCCTTGGTTTTCCAGATAATTTCATAGGCCCGGCAATGAAGCATTTTCCAGGGGAACTGGGTCTTACAATATTCTGCTCTCCAACAGAACAGAACCTCCAATGGACCATGAAATATCTTATTGAACATCTTATTGAGGAAAGAGCTGCTTTGGCACATAAATAGTGCCAAAGCAGAGCATCCTTCAATAATAAATAGTAAATTAGTAATGTCAAAAATAGTGTATTAAATTATATTAACTTCCATTATATTACCGGTACATGAGTGAGGAGCAGCTATTGTCCCCACAGACAATAGATGAGCAGCCATTGCGCAGTGGGGACCTGAAGCTGGCTCCCAATTTATTATCATTGTTCAGACTTGCTGTTGCAATTCCATTTCTCTATGCCATCTGGATTCACGAATATTATTTGGCTATTGCTCTTCTGTGGATTGCAGCACCAACAGATATGCTGGATGGTTTTCTGGCCAGACATCTGAACCAATGCTCAAGTTTGGGGCAGATACTGGACTTATTCATAGACCGGGCACTCACATTCCCGGCAGTCTTCATAATCTGGTATCAGGGTTATTTTACCGGTCAACCACTATATCCCTGGCTGGCAATATTCTGGGCTGCTGTTCTTGTGATAACCGATGCCACAATTATGGTTGGTATTATGCGGTTCATTCCAAAGAAACTTGCCAATCCTTCCTTAAAGTTCCCTGAGCCCAGTCTATTTGTGAAGCTAACTTATCCAGTGCAAATTATCGCCCTGAGCTTTGTCATAGGTGTTCCCACCTGGGAGTTCAAGATTTTCTCCACCTGTGTATTCACTGGCTATCTGATTCTGGCAAGCATTATGACCATAATGGCTGGAACCCTTTATCTTCGTGTGGCAGGCTGGTTGTTCAAGCGAGATGGTGTGCCGCCGGAAGATTAATTCTTCTTGGAATAAGTCAGCCCCTCAACTGGACAAACCTCTACACATCTGTTACACATGTAACATTCAGCTTTTGAGTCATCTCTGCCAGCTTCACCTGTTGGGCATACCTTTTCACACTTACCGCAGTCCATGCACTTCTCATTGCGGCGAATCTTGAACATGCTCTTTGAGGCAGCCAGTGACAGGAACACACCGTAAGGGCATGCAGTTCTGCAGAATGGCCGATACACGAATATGGATACTACCAGTATTCCTACAAATATCCAGAATGTAAGAACCAGATAATCCATTTTAAAGAATGCACCTGGCCCAAGCAGGTCCACCAGCCCCAGTGACATAAATATTCCTACCATCAGAACTGCTACAAAGAATAATCCTCTGATTGACATGGTTATTTTCTTGTGGCCCTTGAGGTATTTTTTACCGGGAAGAGAGTATGCCAGTTCCTGGGCCGCCCCAATTGGGCACAGATAACCGCAGAATACCCTGCCAAGTGTCATGGCCAGCAGAGTAACTACAACCAGCATTATCAGGGGCAGCATGAAGGGAACCCCAGCGATTTCTTCGCCTAGTATCAGTGCCTGAATCTGCACTGGAAACATAGGGGAGAATACCAGGAATCCGAGAATAACTGCCAGTACCAGGAATATGTACCCGGTTTTTCTGGTGAACTTGCCAGCATTAAACAGGTATGCCAGTATGCCTATTGATACAATTGCGAATATTATTCCTATGAGTTGATTTGGAACCATATTATCCCCTCCGCCTCAGAGATATTGCTGCCAGTACCAGCAGCACAATTGCGAACACTATCAATGCCAGTACCTGGGGCCATATCATGTCCAGTCCCCAGCCCCTCAGCATCACTGAACGGGTTGCTTCAATTGCATATGATGGTGGAACAAAGAAGCTTGCTGGTCGAAGCCAGGCAGGTATTGCCTCCAGGGGCCAGAACACACCGGAAAGTAAGAATCCAGGCATCACAATGAATGGCAGGAATTGGGCTGCCTGAGCCTCTCTTTCTGCAAAGGCCGAAAGCAAAATACCCAATGCCTGGCACACTATGGCCAGTAATGCAACCACCAGGAATGCCAGGAACACATTTCCAACTATCATCACATCAAAGACCGCAATGCCTACCACCACCAGGAATATTGCCTGGAACGTCCCTACAAGACTGAAAGTTATAGCATAACCTGCAACTATCTCTGATTCAGTAAGTGGTGTTGCCAGTACCCTGGAGAGAGTTCCAGAAACCCTCTCACCGATAAAGCTCATGAGCGTGAGAAGTGTTGTAAGCAGATAGACAGTGAAACAGATAATTCCAGGCACAAAGAAGTCCATGAACTCTGCATTTTCACCATACACGTCTATTCTTTCAATGGTCACCGGAATTCCGCCTCCAGTGTCCTCTATTGTGGCAAGAAGGGCAGAATTAGTTTCCATGATGACGCTTTCGGCCACATTGGCATTGCTCATATCAATATACAGGTCAATGCTCGAGCTGGCATCCAGCATTGGATTCATGCTGGCCATTGTGTTATTGGTATAATCTTCAGGGAAATATATCACAGCCCAGGCCTCACCATTTTCCAGGTCTTCCAGAGCAGAATCTAAATTTGATTTATACTCAATAATAAGAACCTCAGAGTCAAGATTATTCACCACATCATCGGCAAAATTTATCTCGCCAATGGTTGGAACATCCATTCCCAGGTCATGGTTAACAACTATTACATTAACATCTTTCAATTCTCCACTGAATGCCAGTCCAAAAACAGTCATAGCAAATAGTGGCGCAATAATAATCAGCGCTAAACTGCGTTTATCATTCTTCAGGTCCATGAACACACGTTTACTAACTGCCAGTACTCTTTTCATGTTCATTATTTCACCCCCGGTCTCACAGGCGGCCTCTCAATATCCGCATATTTGAGGAAAGCATCTTCAAGTGAATCTGTGCCAGTTTCCTTCATTAGCACTTCCGGGACTCCCTCGGCAATCAACTTTCCCTGACGCATGAAACCCACTCGGTCGCAGCGTCTGGCCTCGTCCATGTAATGTGTTGTGATTATGACCGTAGTACCATTTTCCTTCATTTTGGTGAAAAACTTCCAAAATTTAATCCGCAGCTTTGGGTCAACTCCAACAGTTGGTTCATCTAAAAATAGAATATCTGGTTCATGTATCAGTGCACATGCCAGACTGACACGGTGTTTCATGCCGCCGCTGAGGTTCTGCACCAGTTCATCCCGCCAATCCGTCAAATCAATAAATTCCAAAAGTTCTTTCTCACGTTTTGCAATATGTTCTTTGTCCAGTCCAAATAGTTTTCCAAAAAATTCTATATTTTGATGAACAGTAAGGCCAATGTATGCGGCAGTCTCCTGGGGCATATAACCTACATTCCCTGAAACCAGTTTATTAGGCACTTCAATATCAAGGACCTTGGCTGTGCCAGATGTCTTTTTTATTAATCCTGATAGGACCTTAATCGCAGTGGTCTTTCCTGCTCCATTGGGGCCCAGTAATCCGTATATTTCGCCCTTCTCCACATGAAGGTTCAGATCATCCACTGCCTTGAACTTGCCATAACATTTCACCAGCTTATCTGTTTTTACTGCCAACATTTTAGTCACCTCTTTCAATAGCACCATTCACAAATATTTCTGCAAAGTTTCTCATGCTCTCATCTCTTTTTTCTTTCATAAATAGGTCATCGCCCAGGAAGGCATTGGCCACAAGTATTCTGAATATGAAACTAAAGAAGGAAACAGCCATGGTTTCGGTATTAATATCCTTCCGAATTAGTCCTTTTTCTTTTGCCTGCTCAAAGTACTGGCTAAGC
>DAOVXH010000204.1 GCA_030636255.1 Methanomassiliicoccales archaeon | reverse complement strand
TTACCCTGACTCTAGCTTCATTCCATGGGAAAAAAGCATCTCTTACCCCCTTTTCCTTCCATTCTGGGAGCACACTGACAAAGTGACCATAACTTATGTAGCCTTTCTTTGGTATTTTATCCCAGAAAACTCTAGAATAGGCAATTATCTGACCTTCATGTTCTGCAATCAATATATCAGTGGAAATATCACAGTTTGTAAGATGTTTGTAATAATGGGTAAATTCTTCAAGGGTTTGAACTTCTTCATCCCCCTCATCAATATTACTGGCTGTGTTTACCCTGTGTAGCCCGGAGTAATCCTTGCTGTCCCTGAATGAACGGAAAACTATCCCGGATATTTCTGGCATTGCTATTTTATCTGACATAATACTAGCCAGGCAAACATAAACAGATAAAAACCTTTTGGCTGGCCTATTGTGTGGCGAATTGAAGCTGGACATTCATGCCCTTGAGCTTCTTCTGAACATCCTCAATCAGAGCTATCACTTCATCCTGGCTTGCATTCTTGTCCCAGGTATAGACAAAATCATGAATTCCAAAGGTTGTCTCAAAGCCCATGTCCATCAACCTATTCACTATCTGGCTCGCTGAACCGCCCTCACTGCTAAAAGTCACTACTACGAAAGTTCTCATGATTCGTAATACGTTGCTAGATAATATATAATTATCCCCCCAATTATCCAAACCCTTAATACCTCGAAAACAGATATATGATACAATGGCAAAGAGATTCATTCCGGTGATTATTATCATGACATTTGCATTGCTGGCTGCCTCGGTTTTGGCACAGCAGGCCGGCCTGGAGCAAGTGGCAGAAGACAAACGTTTTGAGGCCTCGGAACTGCTTGGTGAGCTGAATTCCAGGAACTGGGAGAACCAGGATGCAATGGATTCCCTGAACCAGGCCAATAATGCCTTTGATGATGGAATGGGATTCTATGATAATCAGGAATGGCAGGATGCAATTAACAGGTTCAATGATGCAATATCCCTTGGCGAAGAGGCAATTGTCTACGAGGAAGCCGGGGATGTAATAGATGACATGGGCCTGGACATTCCCTGGGGAGATGGTGTTGATATTGAGAGCATTGGCCAGGGAGTTCGGTCCGCTGATTTTCCCATACTAATGGGCATAATATTTATTTCGATTTTTGTCATAATGCCAGTTACTTATTATCTTGTTTGATATTTGGATAAGTTGCTAGCTTATCAATTATTGTTAGAAATGTCATCAGAACCTAGCCCCTAGACCCTGAACCCTAGACCCCCAGAACTTTTTATACGTCATGCCAATTGTCCAATTGGTGTTCGAATGAGTGTTGATTTGACTTCAAGAACAGAAAATGCCAGTTTGTCCAAGGACATGGCAGGCCAGAAAGTTACTGTTGCAGGGTGGCTTCAGGATACAAGGAACCTGGGAGGCATAGCCTTCATTCTTTTGCGGGACCGCACCGGAGTGGTGCAGATAACCTGCCTGAAAAAGAAATTGGGGGATGATGTGTTCGCAGAGCTAACCACAATACCAAGAGAATCTGTGCTGGCCATAACTGGCGAGTTAAAAGAAAATGCACAGGTTTCTACTGGCCTGGAGGTGCTGCCTGAATCATTCGAGTTAGTTTCACAGGCAGAAACACCATTGCCAATGGGCATAGTTGACAAGGTTGGTGTGGAGCTTGATACCAGGCTGAACAATCGATTCCTTGACATCCGCAAGAAAGAGGTCCTGGCAGTCTTTAAGATTCGTGAAATTCTTACAAATGCAATGCGTGAATATTTGACCAGCCAGAAATTCATGGAAGTAACCACATCAAAGATAGTAGCCGCAGGAGCAGAGGGCGGTTCAACACTTTTCCCAATCAAATATTTTGAGAAACAGGCATACCTGGCCCAGAGTCCTCAACTGTACAAGCAGATGCTCATGGGTGCTGGTCTTGATAGAATTTATGAGCTTGCACCGGCATACAGGGCAGAGCAATCAGATACAGTTCGTCACATTGCAGAATTTGCATCACTGGACATTGAGATGAGCTTTATTCAGTCCGAGGAAGATGTAATGAAAATGCTGGAAGGGCTCATGGCCCATTCACTTGAGGCTGTGATTAATGAAGGCCAGCAATACCTGGACGAGCTGGAAGTTGAGGTCACGGTTCCGAAATTACCATTCCCCAGGATAACATTTGCAGATGCAATAAAAGAACTGGCAGATGCCGGTCTGGAAGTAAAAGAGGACTGGGACACAGAAGCCGAGAAAAAGCTGGGTGAGATAATGCTGGAGAAGAACAATGCCGAGCTATACTTCATTACCAAGTTCCCAACTGAATTAAAATTGACAACATTCTATGCCATGCGGGACAGTGAAGACCCAACACTAACCAATTACTTTGATTTGGATTACAGGGGCGAGGAACTTGTATCAGGAGGCCAGAGAGAACATCGCCTTGATGTGCTCATAAGCCAGATGAAGGAAATTGATTATAATCCAGATGACTTTGAATTTTATCTGCAAGCGTTCAGGTACGGAATGCCAACACATGGCGGATTTGGCCTGGGGATTGAAAGAGTTCTTCATATGATGCTCAGACTGCCAAATATTCGTGAATGCGTATTATTCC
>DAOVXH010000005.1 GCA_030636255.1 Methanomassiliicoccales archaeon | reverse complement strand
AGGCAGTGTTATCAGTGGTTATTTGCATTATGTGGAGAAAACCTGGGGTAAAGAGGGAGTTACCCAATGCAAACAGCACCTGAATATTAATGATATAAAGTTCAAGGATGGTCACCAATACCCAAATGAAATGTTGCTTAACATAGTTAGGTGGATTTACAAAGAGAAGGGAATGGACTATGTAAGAAAAGCTGGAAACCATACTGTGAAAAATCTGGGTATGCTTGCTTATGTAGTTCGTTTTGCGAAAATGGAGACCATGGTAACCAAGGCAAAGGAAGCTTATGAAGAATCCTATAGTTATGGTGAAGTAGAGATGGAAATAGGAGACCACAAGGCAATTGCCACCATGCGTGATGTCAGCTATATTCATGAAAATTGTCAGGGCTGGATAGGGGCTCTAGAAGCACTGCTTGAACTGACTCATTCCAAGGGAAATGTACTGAAAACCAAGTGCCAGCTGAAAGGCGATTCTCATTGTGAGTATGAAATAACCTGGAAGTAATTATGCTTCAGCGTGTTCTGCACTCAATTTCTTGAACCGCTTTAGTCTAAAAATATTCTCGCGCTCCAATTCCTCCAGACGCATTGTGATTATATTTTCAATGGTGTTCAGTTCAGGCAATATCTTGTATTCCAGAGCATTGACACGCCTTCTGGTTCCCTCTATCTCATCCAGGAGCTTTTTCATGATTGTTTCCTTTTCAGCAACCTTGATTATGGCCTCCAAGAGTTCTTCGTAGGCCTTGGCTGCCTCGTCAATTCGGTTTGATGTGCCAATAACTCCGTAACCACGCTGGTCCAGCCTTTTAATCACATTGCTGGCCGAGACAATTGGTACAACAACACCCATGAGATTCTTCCGGCCAATCTTTACCTGGGGACTGTCTTTTCTGGCATGGGCAGCAGACCTTATGGCAAATGTGCCTTCAACTGCAACTGCAATTCCAAGCTTTTCCTCGGCAATAATAAGAAAATTCTGAAGGTCTGTCCTTGCGGTTTTGGCATCCTCCAGTACCTCAAAGAAGCTCATAATTAATCCGTCTCGCTTCTTTTTCAGAAGATCGTGGCCTTTCTCTGCAAATACTATTTTCTTTTTCACTGCCAGCAGTTCCGAGCGTGTTGGCTTGTAATCCATCATTTCTTGTTCTCACTCCTGTGCTTGGGATGGAATTTCTTGATTGTCTGGGTATCAATCTTGGTCAGCAGGTCCTCAGGCAGCTTGCTTAGCATGTCCCAGGCAAGTTCCAGGGTCTCTGTAATACTGCGGTCCTCCTCCTCCTTTTGCCGCACAAAACGGTCTTCAAACTCATCAGCGAAATCCAGGAGTGCCAGGTCCCTGTCAGATAGGGCTTCCTTTCCAACTATTGCCACAAGGCTTCGTAGTTCTCGGCCTTCAGCATAGGCTGCGTAACATTGACTGGAAACCTGATTGTGGTCTTCCCTTGTAATGCCCTTTCCGATTCCGGCATTCATTAACCTGGACAGTGAAGGAGAAATGTCAATTGGCGGGTAGATTGCCTTTCTGTGCAGTTCCCTTGAAACTATGAGCTGGCCTTCGGTGATATAGGCGCTAAGGTCTGGAATAGGATGGGTTATATCGTCATCTGGCATGGAGATAATTGGAATTTGAGTGATTGTGCCCTTTTTACCCTTTATTCTTCCAGCACGCTCGTATATCATGGCCAAATCAGTATACATGTAACCAGGGTATCCACGGCGACCAGGAACTTCCTCTCTGGCTGCCCCAATTTGCCGCAGGGACTCGCAGTAATTTGTCATGTCTGTCAGAATAACCAAAACATGCATGTCCAATTCAAAGGCCAGGTACTCTGCTGTGGTAAGTGCTATCTTGGGTGTGATTAGACGCTCGATTGCAGGGTCATTGGCCAGGTTCAGGAAAACAACAGCACGTTTTAAAGCGCCAGTGCGTTCAAAATCGTTCATGAATACCTGTGCTTCCTCGGAGGTAATGCCCATGGCTGCAAAGACCACGGCAAATTCCTCAACCTCACCAAGAACCTTGGCCTGTCTGGCTAACTGAAGTGCAACTTTGTTATGTGGCAAACCGCTTCCTGAGAAAATAGGCAGTTTCTGACCGCGGACAAGTGTGTTCATACCGTCAATGGTTGAGATACCTGTTTCAATGAATTCTTTCGGGCGTGCCCTGGCATAGGGATTGATTGGACTTCCTATGATATCTTGCCTTTTATCTGGAGGTACTGGAGGCCCGCCGTCAATGGGCTTTGCAGCACCACTTAGAATACGGCCAATCATTTCCTTACTTAGATTGACCTTTACACTTTCACCCAGGAACTTCACTGTGGCTTCATGGTCTATTCCAGCTGTGCCCTCGAATACCTGAACAACGATTATCTCCTGGGAGGTGTCCAGAACCTGGCCACGCTTTGTGGTTCCATCGGAAAGGTGTATATCAACCACTTCGCCGTATCCTACTGCTTCTGTGGCTTCCATGAACACCAGTGGTCCGCTGATATCTGTTATGGTTCGGTATTCAACCTTCATTTGCTCTCCTCCCATAATCTGCATTCCATCTGAAGATGTTCCATAACCTGGTCCAGATATCCATCAAAGTCATCCTCGTACTTGGCCTTGGAAAGTTCCTCCCTTGATTGTAATCCCAGTATCTTGTCAAAGGATATGCCAGCGCCCAAGGCAACAGAGATTCTGTCATTAAAGTCCTTGATACATTTCATGAGCCTGTATTGATTTTCAATTTTACAGTATGAATCAATATCATGGAAAGCATCCTGTTGCAGGAAGAATTCCCTTATCATTCTGGCGACTTCCAAAATTAAACGTTCCTCATCTGGCAATGCATCTGAGCCAACCAATTGCACAATTTCCTGAAGCTCGGCCTCACGTTGCAGGGTGTTCACTGCCCATTGAACAAGGTTCGGCCAGTCCCTTGCCACATTCTGGGAGAACCAATCTGCCAGAGTTTCTGAATAAAGTGAATAAGAGTTAAGCCAGTTGACTGCTGGGAAATGCCTTTTTTCTCTCAATTTGGTGTCCAGGGCCCAGAATACCTTGACAATTCTCAATGTTCCCTGGGTAACTGGCTCGGAAAAATCACCGCCCTGTGGCGATACCGCACCTATGACAGAAATTGCACCCTCATTATGATCCAGTGTCTTGACACGACCAGCCCGCTCATAGAACTCGGAAAGCTTGGATGATAGATATGCTGGATAACCTTCCTCTCCAGGCATTTCTTCGAGCCTGGAAGATATTTCACGCATGGCCTCTGCCCATCTGGATGTGGAATCTGCCATCATGGAGATGCTGAGTCCCATGTCCCTGTAATATTCGGCAATGGTCATGCCAGTGTATATGGATGCTTCCCTGGCAGCAACTGGCATATTGGAAGTATTGGCAATCAGAACAGTTCGCAAACTCAGTTTTGCCCCGGTGCGCTGGTCTTCCAGCTCTGGAAATTCTGTTAGAACCTCTGTCATTTCATTGCCACGCTCTCCGCATCCCACATAGACAACGACATCAGAATCAGACCACTTGGCCAACTGATGCTGTGTGACTGTTTTTCCTGTCCCGAAACCGCCAGGAATGGCTGCTGTACCGCCCTTGGCAATGGGGAAGAAGAAATCAAGAACCCGCTGACCTGTGATTAATGGAATATCAGGCATGAGCTTTTCCGAATATGGCCTGGGAATTCTAACTGGCCATTTCTGCATAAGTTGAATTTCCTGACCATTGTCCATTGTGGCAATAGTCTGGTCAACCTTAAAATCGCCTTCGGATATTTCGGAAATAATACCTGGTTTGAAGGCTGAGGGAATCATAATTTTATGTTCCAAATGAGGGGTCTCCGCTACTGTTCCAATGGACTGACCAGGTAGAACGCTGGTTCCCTTCTCAACAGCAGGAACAAATTTCCAGGTCTTTGTTCTGCTTAGGCCCTCGATTGATGTTCCGCGGCTAATATTGGTTCCCTGGAGGTCCATTATACCTGGTAATGGCCTCTGAATTCCATCATATATGCTGGTTATGAGCCCCGGCCCAAGTTCAACGCTCAGTGGCTGGCCTGTATCTTCTATAGGCTCCCCTGGGCACACTCCGGTTGTTTCCTCATAAACCTGGATGATGCTCTTGTTACCGCTAATCCTGATGACCTCGCCCATGAGCCTGTCATTGCCCACAAAGACCACGTCATACATCCTTGGTGAAATGCCAATGGCCGTAACCACTGGGCCTGCCACCCTCTGAACCTCGCCCGTCTTGGAAATCATTTTGCTCCGCCTCCGGAATCATCTTTCATAAGGTCTATTCCAACTGCTCTCTTCACTTTATCCTGCAGGTCGGTGCCAGTTGAATGGCCCACCCCTACAAAGAGCGGTTTGATAGCATTAGTAATTCTGTAACGTAAATTTCTCGGAAGAGCATCCACAAGCTCCTCCTGAACTATAACAATGGCATATTTTTCATTATCAAGGAGACTCTGCATTATCTGAGAAGCATTGCTGGCATCTGCCTTGTAGACCTTTTCAATTCCAGCAAGCATGAATCCAATGCTGAATTCTTCTGAACCAACAACTGCCATGCTCATGTAACAATCAACTCCCTGATTATATCCGGCTTAAGCCCCATGGATTTGCCCCTGGCTATTAGCCGAAGTGTTGTAACTTCATTTCTTTTCAACATTAGATAATGTATTATTGGAAGTATGGAAAGAGGATATCGTTTAGCAAATTGGCCAGCACCTTTTCGATGATGACTCTCTATGGCCTTGATGACCTTTGCCGGGCTCCGGGTTTCAATAGCCTCTGCCACAAATGGTTCTATTGATTCATAGAATGAAAATTTCTCCAGTGCCCCGAAAAGCTGCTTGGGGCTTGTCAATAAATACAGAGGTATCAGTTTCTCCAGGGTAAGCTCATGGCCGCCAGGAATGAGAATATCCTCTGGCTTCCATTCATTTTCTGAATCGCTGTCCATCCGAACCCTGAGCAAGGTGAGAATATTTCGCATGTCAATTTCCCTTTTAATGAAATCCCTGAAAAGTGATGTGCCTGTGCCCCTTCCGGACATGGATTCCAGGAGATGGTCATAGTGTGTCCTGTCAATTGCATCCTCCAGATAGATGAGACTGTTAAGTTCAGGGTCACGGTCCAATGCCTTTGATAGTGCCTCGTGGAAAGGCGAATCAGTCAAGGATTCAATTAACTCTGGCACGTCGCCGGCAGCAGTCCATTTGGGTTCAAGGTGGCCAGAGTACACTCCCCCGGGAATTATATCCATTTTAATTTCTTCATTGCTGGCTTTGTGATATTTGCCTCTTATAACCGTCTTGAGATTCAACAGGTCCAGTTCATTCAAATAATGCTGCAATATGACACGGGCTTCGCCCTGACAGAACCTTGTCACCTGGTTGTATGTAGAGGCCAGATTGAGATAAGTGGCTGTTTCGATGAGTTCCGAACCACTGATTTTCGGAGAAAGTTCCTCTATCTCACTGCGATAATTGGTCTCACCGATATATCTTGCCATTGATGCCAGATCCATTGATGCAAGCCTGGAATATTCATTGGGGCTTATGAGCTTCTTCTTTCTTGCTCTGGCCCTTGTGCAGGCATATGCATAATTGGATACTGGCGTCTTTCTCAAGTCCTTACCTCCCCGAATAACTCATGGGATATCTTGGCAAAATTCCGTTCCCAGGTCTCTTCAAACAGGGTTTCAAAGCTCAGGTCCATGACTCTTTTTCGGTCACTGCTCTCCACAATCATACCACCAGCAATTTCAACAGGCTCACCCATGCGATAACCACCAAGATTGGATTTGAGTATGTCTTGATCCTGGAGCCGTACACGGACGGTTCCTTCAGGGATTATGTTTCGTACCTTGGCTAGCAATTTTTTGATGTATTTTTCACGGTCCACAATAGGCAAATTTCGCATACGGTCCAGCACCTCGGATTTTACTATATCAAGAACTTCTGCCTTGGTCTGTAAAATTCGCTTGCGAGACTCAAGCTCAGCCGAAGACATAATCTTTCTGCTAATCTGGACAGCCTCCTCATTTACCTTGGACTTGGCTTGCTCATTGAGAGCCTTTATCTCTTTAGTTGCCTTGTCCAGTATCAACAAAGATTCCTTGCCTGCACTCTTGTGTATACTATCTGCTTCTGCCTGCCCCTGCTTCAGGACCTCTTGAACTATCTTGTCCAGAGTCATTTTCTCAGCCTACTGTCCAATGCTCTGCATCAGCAAGAACGCTATCAAGAACCCGAAGAGCACCAGTGTCTCTGGAATTGCTATCAGGATCAGCGCTTTGCCGAACATTTTTTCGTCTTCTGCTATGGCGCCCATTGCTGCCGCACCTATACCCATCTGTGCCACTCCAGTACCCAGAGCAGCGAGTCCTATGGCAAGTCCGGCACCAACTGCCAGCAGTCCACCACCTATGTCCATTTTTCATTCCTCCGTTTTGTTATTTCATATCTTATGTTATTGAATATCATATTACCACCAACTCGACTTTTGTATACTTGTTTCTTGGTCCAAAGGGCGTGAATGGCTGTCCACCGCCCTCGTAAAACTTCATGAAGAATTCCACATAATGTAATCTGAGTGCCTGGATGCCCACAGAAAGAGCGCCTAGTAGCACAATCAACAATAGCTCAGCAATGGCAAAGCCAATGAGCCAGAGAATGAAAAGCGCAATATTATTGGGCATCAGCATGTCAATAAAAATGATGTTTAAAGCGAAAGCAAGGCCCGCCTTGGATATGCCCACTGCTGCCAGTCTTGTATATGAAATCAAATTTGTAAGCATGCTTAGGGATTCCATTATGGCGAAAGGACCCTCGGTGACAATTGCAATGGCCAGACCAGTAGCACCTAAGCCAATAGTGAAATAGGGAACAAGAATTCCCATAATATCAATGCCAGCCTCCTGAACATTGAACATGAGATTATGAGTGACCCATTCACCAAGCTCTGTATATTGGGCCTGGTTCATGGCAAGTATGAATATTGAGGTGAGAATGAGAAACCAACCAATCCTGGAACCAAAGTGTTTTGCATCCTTGTGAGTGGCAGAATTTGCCATGCCAAAGATTAGAGCTAGGCTCATGTGGACAAAGCCCACAATAACTGAAAACACCAGCAATTGTATAACACTGTGGGAATCCAACTTTCCCACTATTGAATGGATAGGGTAATTGTAGCCAGTAAGGCTCTGCCAGGTGATTTCGCCGGCAATATGTTCATGGAATGGAATGCCAAAAAAGTCAGCGAACATGAATGCTCCGAATATGGACGATGCAAAACCAGCCAGTATGATTATATTACCTACCGCAGGGCCGCCAACACCAAAGAATGGTTTCTTCTTCATTATGAAACCCAGAATCATTAGTACTATACCATACCCAAGATCGCCAATCATGAGCCCGAAGAATACCGGAAAAATAAGAGCCAGTATCAATGTTGGGTCTATTTCTTTGAAATTAGGAGGTGAATACAGGTCCACCAGATATTGATATTGACTGACTGGCTTGGTGTGCTTGAGCAGGACAGGTACTTCTTTTCCTTCAACCTCTTCCTTGGCAAGTATCTGAACACTAACTTTTCCCTGAGAACTTTTTTCAATGGTTGATTTGAGCTTTACTGAATCTTTCTCCTTCACCCAGCCCTCTACTGTGAAGAAATTGTCCGTGGTGGCACAGCGGAGCGGGAGCTCGGCCTTCTCCACCTCATGATTAAGATATTCCTCGGCAGCCAGTATCTTTTTTCCATACTGCTTCTTCAGTTCAGATATACGATTGTTAGTGTCTTCAAGCTCTTTCTTTGATTTGGATAATTGTAATTCAAGGTTACTGACACGCTGACCAACACTGCCTTCAAACGCCGGCACATTAATTCTCTGAAAATCTGCCAACTCCAGTATTTCAATCAAAGTCTTTTCAACTTTCTTTGGATAATATGCTAAAATGAGATTGGTCTTCTTCTTTTCAACCTTCTTGCTGACACTCTGAACCTTGACATCTGGAGATATCTTTTGCAATGTTGCGCTTATATCTTTTTTGCAATAGCCTGCGATAGTACTCAGAGATTCCATGTCAAACCTTGCGCCCTTGGAAAGTGTGATAAGTGGCTTGATAGCTTTCAAAACAGTTGTAATCTCATCTATACTGGCATCAAGTTTATCCCGCTTTGCAACAAGAGAATCACCGTCAGCCTCGACCTTGGAAAATTCCTTTGATAAGAATGATTTAATGTCATTTATTGGCCGCCCGTCTGGTGGAAACTCCAGCTTGTCAATGGCCAGGGTGCTAATAGACCTTCTAATGTTGATAAGGGTTTTAGATATCTCACGGCTTCCCTCCAGGGGTTCACCAATGCTCATTCCCCCGGTACTGTCAGTAAAATCATCCACATGAACCATATTGAGCCCATAAAGGGTTTTGGATGTCCAGCCTATCTCACTCTTGGGGCCAATAATAAGGACTTTGCTGAGCTTTGCTGCCTTAAACATCAATTTCCCTCTCGAATGCAGCCATTAGCTTTATCACAGCTGCCTCCACATTCTGATCTGCAGTAATTTTTAGTCTCTGGGCCTGTTTCTTCCCCCTCTCCCTAACAAGTCTAGAATCTTCTTCTATCTTCTGAACCTTAGCTTCCAAAAGTGTCTCATGCAATTCAGTGGCCTTTGCTTTCCCATGCTCAATTTTCAGGGCAGCATCTCGCCTGGCTTTGGCCAAATTGGCCTCGCTTTTTTGCTTGGCATTTTGCACAAGCTTGGATCTCTTGTCTTCTGCCTCCTTAAGAGCCAGAAGTACGTCTTCTCTAATCATACAAGCCACCCATATTGCCAGGTCTTAGTCTAAGCCAAGTTCCACAAGGGTTATAAACCTTATTGATAAGTCACAAAGAATATATAAGAAGTCGATAATGCAATATGCCATGACTTTTTGCAGGACGGGCTCCGAATTGGGGGAACTCGGCCTTCGACCTTCCAAGGATTTGGGGCAGAATTTTCTCACAGATTCAAGCATTGCAGACTGGATAGTCCAGCAGGCTGAAATTCAATCTGATGAAACCATACTGGAGATTGGGCCAGGTCTTGGAATATTAACCAAAAGAATCAGCAAATTAACAAATAATTTTATTACAATAGAGCTGGATAGAAAACTAGCAGAACATATTCAGAAAAAATACAGCATCAAGGTAATTCAAGGAGACGCTGTTCAAGTGGAATTTCCAAAATTTGACAAGGTTATTAGCAATCTGCCGTATCAGATTTCATCACCAATCACTTTCAAAATACTAGATACTGAATTTAAAAAAGGAATTCTAATGTATCAAAAGGAATTTGCCCAGCACCTGGTTGCCCAGGCAGGCCAAAGGACATACTCCCGAATTTCTGTAATGGCCGGTTACCGGGCAGATTGTAGAATTATCAAAGATGTGCCAAAGGGCTGTTTTCATCCGGTCCCAAAAGTGGATTCTGCCATAGTTGAGATTATTCCAAAAAAAGCAGATTTTGAAATGCTGAATGAGGAGACATTCCGCATTGTGGTCAGGGCATTGTTCTCCCACAAAAACCGAAAGGTCAGAAATGGAATCATGGCAGAACACAAGGTTCTAGGAATGGAAAAGGATGCAGCCAAGAAATTGGTTGAAAAACTTCCGCATTTCGACAAGAGGCCAATAACACTGGCACCGGCTGAGCTGGCTGAAATATCTAATTATATATTTAGGTGCTAGGTGTGAGTTCACAGTTTACAGTTCACAGATATTAGCTCTTGATGGCATACTAACAACTAATAACTGACATCTAACAACTATCGTGATTCAAAATAGCTCTCAATAATTTTCTTCTGGCCGCGTCTTAAAATTTCTGAAAGCGTTGCCGGACTAATTTCAAAAATAGTAGCCAGTTCCTTGACGCCAATACGTTTCGGGAAATCATAATAGCCGCGCTGATATGCCATTTTGACAATCTTTTCCTGATTCTCTGTTAGCATTTCATCACTTGTGAGTTTCTTCATTTTCACAAGCTGTGGCGTGGCATCTGCTGCCTCCAGTTTGCTCATGAGCTTTCGAAGGCATTCATTGTGGCTTGATATTATTGTATATTCCAGCCTGCCATCGTCCTTGGACTTTGCAGATACCAGAAAACAATCTGTGGATAGAAGCTCACGGCAGCCAAAGCATTCTTCCTGTTTGATGACGCCTATGGCCCTGTCAGATTCCACAATCTCCAGTTCCACAAGTTCTATATCATCTCTGGCCTCCAGATATTTTCTAACATCCTCAATGTCCACGTCATTCAATTTTATCTCTACAAGATCCTGAACGCCGCTCTGGCCGTAGGGAAGTGTGTTTAGGACTCTCAGTTCCAGTTCAAAATCATTGATGAGAGATGATACCCAGATTCCTGGCGGTTCAAGGGAAATAACTGACTCAATCATTAGATGAATAATGTTTGTTTTGATATTTAACTTATATGTTTATGTATAGTAAATAGCACTAAAATGGAAAATAATATTAAATATAACTTGGTTATTGCCCCAACACCAGTTTGAAGTAATGAGCTGAAAAGAATGTCATTGTTTATGAGGCCAGAAGATGCAAAAACAGAAAATGTCAGAGGAACAGAGTGCTGAGCTGCGGTACAGAAGCATTATTGAGAAAAGAAATGAACTCAATGACCAGGCAAGAGAATTTGCCGATTCCAGAAATATGCTTAACAAGGAACGCAGAGAAATTATTGATGATATAAAGGACCTCAGAGATGAACGTGACGAACTCAATAAACTAATGCGCAAGCACAAGAAGACCAGAAACAATTACCAGGACAAGGCCAAGGACCTCATAGAGAAGAAAAAGGGAAAGCGAAAGGGCATTCACAAGGACCTGGACAGAGATATAGAGACAATGAAGGCCGACGCCCAGATGCTGGAAGTGAAACAGCAGACCGTTCCACTGTCCATCGGAGATGAAAATGAACTTCTGGATACCCTGAAAAAGCAATATGAAGAAATAAAGAGGCTGGAAGCGGTCCAGGGAGAACAGGACTCAATTCTTACAGAAGTTAAAGATGTAGATGAGAAAATCAATTTACTTTTCAAAATGGCCGATGAAGAACATCAGCATGTCAAAAAATACAATGACCAGTCAAATGAAGTGCATCAAAGAATAATTCTCATGAGCAAGTCAATTACCCATTTAATTTCAGAATCCAACAAGAACCACGAAAGTTATGTGAAACTCAAGGAAAGGGCAGATTCCTATCACCAGAGAGGCAGTGAGATGCGCGAGAAGCTCATGACCATGCGAAATATCAAGCGCGATGAGATAAGGGAGTCCAGAAAGCTGATTAATGACCAGAATAAGGCGGTCCGCAGTGTCCTTAACGATGAGAAGAAACGGGATAAAGCAGCCGATGATGCCCTTAATCAACTTTTGAAGAAGGGCAAGGTTGAGATAAGATGAGAGATGCTAGAAGAGCCGTAATATTGGCTGGTGGCGTGGGTAAACGATTAAGACCACTCACCGAGTATCGCCCAAAACCCCTGATTCCTGTGGCTGGAAAGCCATGTATTGATTATGTAATGCGTTCACTGGTAAAGGGTGGTTTTGACCAGCATATTATTACTACTGGCTACCTTTCTGACCGCCTGATTAAAAGAATAGGTGACGGCGCAGAGTTTGGAGCTTCAATTGTTTACTCATTCGAATCAGAACCTGCAGGAACAGCAGGCGCAGTAAAGAATGTTTCAAATTTCCTAGATTCAACTTTTGTTGTTGCCAGCGGTGATGTGCTTGCAGATGTGGATATAGGTGCATTGTATGAATATCATAAGAAAAAAGGCGCAATGGCAACCATGGCCCTGACCAAGGTAAATGACCCCACGGATTTTGGAATTGTGGGACTGAACAAAGAAAATCACATAACTCGATTCATGGAAAAACCAGCCAAGAAGGATGTTTTCTCCAATCTTATCAATGCAGGAATATATGTTCTTGAGCCAGAGGTTCTTGATTTCATACCAGCAGGCCAAATGTATGATTTTTCAAAACAGGTATTTCCGGCGCTTCTTGAGGCTAAGAAACCTTTCTACGGAAGGCAGATTAAGGGCGTGTGGAAGGACATTGGAAAACCAACGGATTTGCTGCAAGCCAGTCTGGATATTGTTGACAGAGAAGGCCAGAAACTTAAGATAGACAAGGTCAAGACAAAGGGCAATATCATGCTGGGCAAGAACACAGCAATCGAGAAAGGAGTAAAAATCATTGGCCCATGTTATATCGGCGACGATGTCTACATAAGTGCTGGCTCGGTAATTGAACGGTCTTGCATTTACAATTCAGTTTTCATTGACAGGGATGTCCAGCTCAAGGACAGTATCATCCTGGACGGCTCCAAGGTTGGGTGGCAGACTGAAATACGAGACAGTGTAATTTCCAAGAACTGCCAGATAGAGGAAGATGTTACCCTGATAAGCAGTATTGTTGGGGATAATATGTCTGTGAAAATCCACTCTAGATTAGAACAAGCAAACGTTGTGCCACCAACGAATTCCAACGGGAACGGGAATTAGGCAAAATCAGTATCAGCATTTTATGGAGTTTCTGTAAGCAATGGATAATTAAACTCCTACGAACTGGATATTAATTATTTTACAAGTGCAGTTCGCGCAAGCCAATGTGGTTCCACCAACGAATTCCAACGGGAACGGAAATTAATTTTCAAATCTGGCAAGCATAAACGAAAGACTTTTATCAGCTTTGGTTCATTGACTTAGTTGTGGAAGAGATGAAAAAAATTGAATTATTTATTCATACAAAAGAACATATCCAGAAAGATACAGAGCCCACTGAACATATGAAAGAGGCTCACAGAAGGACTATCTGGTTGGAAAACGAACAACTCGTAACCTCCATTCACAGCTGGTTACCTGCCGATGAAATGAAGGTTAAGAAAATTGTTGAGGATTTTGCGAAGTGCCAGGATTTGGAACTGGTCATTTATGATAGGTACAGATTTTGGGACAATATGCGTGCCATATTCAAGGGAATCAAAACTACCCCAGCAGTGATATTGGGTAAGCATAGGTTTACTGCAAATATAACTCATAATCGTCTGAAAGAGGCATTGTGAATTACCCCAAAAACCTTTTAATGCCAGAACTACCATCTTTATTCGATGAGCATCGACCTGACAGCATTGGACAAGATTTTACTGCATCTCAAGGATAACTGGCATCATAGGAATGATAAAGAGTACCCGGTTTCCATAACCCAGAAGGGAATATCCGAGGCTACCGGTCTGAGGCTCAGTCATGTTCCAAGAACTTTGAAGACACTGGCAGAGCGCGAGCTTGTCAAGGACATCAAGGGACATGTGAAGGGCGAGAAACGTCGTTACAAGTCCTACTTTCTTACTGACAAGGGCCTGGCAGAGGTAAAATCGGTTCTTGAGCATATCAAGGGCCAGACAGTCTCTTATGATGGAAAGGAAATGCAGGTCTCCGAGATACTGGCAAAGGAGAAAACTATCTGCATTCTGCCATTGATGCTCACACTTGCAGGCGAGGCCAGCCAGGTAATATCATACCAGTGCAAGATGGCCGGCCCAATACCTAGCATTGAGGGATTTGTAAATAGGGAAGCCGAACTGGAGAACTTAGGCCAGATGCTTGAGAAATCCCAATCAAAAATCACCATAATCTATGGAAGCCAGGGCTATGGAACATCCACTTTGGCATCTAAATTTCTGGATTTGAACAATAGCAAATGGTCTGCTGCCTGGGTGCCCATGCACAATTCATTTCCAGCATTCAAAAAAGAAATGGAAAAAACACTGTGCCAGCTGATTCCGGATATTGAGCTGGAACTGGAAAGGCCAGAGGAGCTTGCTGCCCAACTTGACAACAAGAAAATCATTCTGGTAATGGACAATTATTTTGAGGCAACAGATGACCTTGTGGAATATCTCACTGGCTTCATTGCCGCCATCAAGGAAATAGAGGGGTTCAACCTGCTTGTTACAGCCAGGGAAAATACTCCATCCTATGAACGATTTTACACAATAATGGACATCCATGACGGCACTGTGAACGAGGTTCATATTCGGGGCCTGGACATAGAGCATTGCCAGGAAATTTTAGGAGTTCCAGACATAGACCCGGAGGCAATGAAAAGATTATACATGTTCACCATGGGCAAGCCGCCCACATTAAAATTGCTGGCCAGGGAAGATGTTGAGGCCATGAAACAGCATACCAAGTTCTCGCCTGAGGAAATAAAATTAATGCTGTATCTCAAGGGGCAGACTAATAACAAAATAAATTGAAAGTTGTTATCATGATACTATTTCCCAGCTACCAACTTCGGCTCCAGTATAGGAATCATTTGAAACAATTGTTGTTTTTATTGTAATGAAATCACCTTCTTGATATTTATCAGTCAAATCCTCATAAACATTAACATGTGCTGCCCCTATGTTGAGTTCATCTCCCGAGATATTATATTTACCCGTGTAATCTATCCTTATGAACGTTCCAGTATAATCCTCGTTACCTGTTATGTGTATGTATGAAATCCTGTCCCTGATAGTGATATTGTCACCGATCTCAAAGGACTTCCACTCAATGGGATAATCTTCCCAGTTTATTTTATAATCATCATTTCTATCAATGATGTCATCATTGAAATCATTCAAAATCATTGCATCCATTTCTTGTGTCTGCATAAAATATAGACTAGATACTGCAATAACCATGATTGCAATTATAATGCCCAACATAATCTTTCCATTATTGACACTCTTTTCCCCAGTCATTTCATCTCCCCATTACCTAATAAACCTGTGAAATTATATTGATATATTTAATATTAACCCTGTTTGTCTCCTTTCATAACCTTTTTCTTGTAAACAATTAATAATGCAATACCTGATGCTGAAAGGATTGCTATAACTATTAATGTTGAATAAGCAATTGTCGGTTGGTGTCGGATTAGTTGGTATTCAACAGTTAAGTTTCCAAGCATTAATGTTTCCCTTTCAGAGACATTAATAAATTGCGGCAAATCGAATTGGTATCCCTCCCGTAATTCTAAAGAGTAATTTCCCGGTTTAGCCTGAAAGCTAAAATTCCCATCATTGGGTAAAAAAGCAGTAGAATAATAATTTGTTCCTTCAATTTCGGTTAGAAATATACTGATTCCCCATTCAGGCATATCAACATCGCCAGTTACTCTGCCTATGACGTCTGATGTATTGTCGTATATCTCTCCAATAATTGAATATCTATTCCAGATTCGAGCACTACATCGTGTAGAATTACCAAATACTCCATCTGTTGCAAATGTATCATTCCAATCTTCTTCGTCATATTTTGTCACAAGACTACTATTGAATCCAGAATAGCCAAAATCTCCATTTTTCATAAACCCGGAACTCGAATAAATTTCTACATCTGTATCATCATGAAGACCTATGCCAATACAGTGACCTATTTCATGCATAACAAGAAAACGGATATTTTCATAACTATCTCCTGTCTTGTCCAAGCCAATGCCGGCCCCGTAAGAAGGTAATGCAACCCCGGCACCTCCATCAATATGTTTAGCAACAATAAAATAAACATGGGAAGTTGGGTGGTCATGGTACTGTCGTTCTATAGTTCTCCACGTTTCATGAGATGTAATGTAACCTTTTCCTTCTTCTATCACATTGTTTGTACTATTAAAGGTCACTTCTGTTTGTATCCCTCGGGCTTCAAAATATGAAATCAAGAAATCAAAGGCATCAATTACTTCTGGCCACAACAGGCCAGGGAAATAATCCACTTCGATATTCAATTCATAAGTACTTCTGGTTTTAGAGACTGATTCACGTTCATCCATTTCATAAAAGGCAGCATCATTGGGTGCCGATGTGAAAAATCCCAATAGACAAGGGAGGAGGAGGCATATAGCAATCGGAATAGACATGTACGAAAGTAATAACTTTTGATTGCTAATTATTATTTTTTGTTTCATTATAGTCTTAATAAGGCGTGTCAGTAATATAATAATTTGTGCAAATAACATTTATCATTGCATACTCTATAATTTGCACTTAAAATATTGGACATCTAGCTACTTTTGGTTAAACTTAATTGAAGCAAAGTATAAAAAAGGTTATTAACAAGAACAAAATTCCCAGCCTGGGGAATATATAATGATTATGGATAATAGAACAATGAATAAAATAACAACGATTATAGTTGCATGTGCAATGCTTTTGAGTGCTCTAACTTTGGTAGCTTCCCATGATGCTGAAGCCGCTACAATCAATTTTTGGTATTCGAGTAAAACATCATCGACTATCACGGTTTCTTGGAACCCAACTTATGAAACTGTAAATCAGGGTATTATTTGTGGCTATAAATTGTATATAAGAACTACAACTAATTTACCAAATGTTTTGGATAATAATCAGCAGACTGTTGCTATCTGGTATCAAGATCCAGGCCCTCCACTTGGTGAATGGGGACAAATTGCTCCATACTCTGCTACTTTTACTGGACTTAGCCCATTAACAGAATATCATATGAGGATTTACAGCTTTTCTGCGGGTATTCAAGCGGGGGAAATTCCGCCTATAGTTGATGAATGGATCCCAGTCTCTTGGATTCACGATACATTCTTACATCCATTAGTTGTTACCACCCCTGACGTAACTAGCCCTTCACCGCTACCATCAGGTGGCTGCCCATACGTTGCCCCATGGAGTGGAAGCGAATATGTGAAAGATAATAACCTCCTTCCAAGATCCGAAGATTTTGACCGAGCAGAATTGGATGTCCAGGATAGTTACATCCTAAACAGGCCATTATCCACAAAAGACGAATTCTTATCAATGGAGATAATAGAATTTGAAAATGAACATTCATCTTTGGATAGGTTTGCCTTGACTGCTATTGATCGGCCAATGTTTTCAAATCTTGCCATATCCCCAGATGGGGAAATTTGTGCTTATCCAGAGGATTGGCCAACATCCCTTCTCACCCCATTAGATGCTTATAATGACGACATGGAAGATATTTGCCAAGAAATATCTGAATTCGATGGTGATGCTTATAATGGTGAAAAAGGAGACTGGGCAGTATTAGATTTTGGTCAAGTTGCGGCTTATGATAATCTTAATCTAATTCTCAGGACGAATTCTACTCCTGTAGAATATAGGTCACATGTTCCTGCGGGTTTTTTCGATCATTTTAAGTGCTCTCTTATCATACAAGTACTTGATTTAAATCATGAATGGATAAATATTTCCGAAATCACTCCTCGCATGGACTATTCTGAGCAATATCTAGACCTAACTAATAATCTTCCCGATGTAGATGGCGATATCAAATTAAAGATATTATGGACACAGAATCATGGGATTGATTTTGCTGGAATTTACACTGGCCCAGAAATACCAGTAATTTCACATGAGTGTGATTTAATTAGAGCAACTAATCAAGGCGGGGTTAATGTTACACAAAGAGCACTATGGGAAGATCAAATATACACAGATCTTTGGCCGGGAGAGAGCATAACACTTGATTTTGAACCTGCTGAACTGCAACTAGGAGGTTATGTAAGAGAGTATGTCCTTTCTACAACCGGGCACTATTTCACACTGAGGAGCATTGGTGTTTCCCAGCAAGTTGATTGCAATTTTACTATCAGTGGCGATGTTAATACAGAAGCAGATGCACTAATCTTGAAAAAAATTGAAGGCAGTGGATTTGAAGTTCTATCAAGAACAAAATTAAATATAGGCACCACTTCTAGCATTTCTTTCCCATACCATCCAGAAGAAGAAATTTCCTTAATTTATTTGGTAAGGAACCGCACTGAGAATATTGCAATTGAATGTACGTGGTCATCTCTACTTGGATCAGAGACCATCTGTCTTCGGGGCGATGAGTCTAAGCAAATAATACAAGTTAATGAAGTATTAACCCCTCTCACCGGCACATGGTCACACAAATATTCAAAGGAAGCCCATGCATATTTGAATACTCCAATTGACTTCGATATTGTTTGCTGGGATTACAAAGAATACTCTCATTACAATCTAACCGCAATAAGTTGGGACTTTGGTGATGGCTCCGCATCAACAGAAGAACAACCAATCCATTCATATTCTGAACCAGGAAGATATATTGTAATTGCCAACATCACTTTTGAATACTTGGGTGAAACATTCAATAGAATCGAGCCAATGATTGTTAATGTTCCTGTATTTGAACCCCAGCCATCGTTTGAAATATATCAAGAGGTTGACCTTAAAATGGTGGTGGTTGGAAGGCCAGGGAACACAGTGACTCTTCAAGTAATTGAGGACGGGGTTCTTATTTACAGTGAATCTAACGCGCTTTTCACAACACTTAAAATTTATGCGGACCGAGAATATGAAGTAAAATTACTCTATGATGCAGAGAACCGTGGGGCGAATCCACTAATACTCAGTTTTGATTCCTCGGGAAATACAGCGACATACTCTCGCTTATTCAGAACCCTATTTGGTTTTAATCAGGAAGCAATCGTACCATCGTGTTATCTGGATTCTGTTTTGCAAACAGTTGAATGTTGTGAACCCAATGAAGTAGGAGAACCTTTGGACGACCACACACTATATTTCGATGCTTCTAGTTCCTATGATATAGATGGTTATATCGTATCCTATGAGTGGGATTTGGGAGATGGCACCCAGGTGACGGGTGAGGAGATTTCCCACACCTATGAGGTGGCAGGAGTGTATGATGTTACATTGATTGTAACTGATGACTTCGGTGCAATCGGCATGGAAACTATAGAATTGAACGTTTCTTAACCTAAAGACCCAGTCTTTCCCCCGTCAGGCCTAAAAATGGCCAGCTAGAGTGGGAACAATGTGCCTAACACAACCGAACATGATTTCAAATATCAAACAATACCTGAACAGTATTAGTAGCCTTATCAACTTCCAACAGGTGATAGGTTATTGCCTTTATGTCGGTCTTCAAATGATGCCTGGCACTGTCCATTTTCTCGCCGTAAATTTTGGCCTCAAGCTTTGTTCCGTTTATCTGAACCTCGAACTTGGAAAACAGCATGTCATCAACATCGCATATGAAAAGCAATTCGGAAAGCCAGTCAACCAGAAGTTGTTCCAGGTCATTGGCTTCGCACTCAATCTTTTTTGTTGTCAGGGGCTTCACCGCACTGGCATCGCACATTGTGTCGAACATGGCGTATCCAGCATTCTCAAAGGCTTCGTTCATGGACTTGCCAGAAGTTCGGATGGCAATGTCTGCGGTATGGTCAATTATTTTGTATCTCTCCGGCATAATATCAGGTATAAATGGTTACCAAGGTAAATAAAAATGCCTACCGAATGCAAAATAGTATATTATCAAGCAAAAGCCCAGGGTAATGGAAATTATCCCCAGAACAATACCACCCAGTCCCTGTCTATCACGCCTTTGTCTTGCATTCAGTCCTAGCAGCAGAGCCACGGCCCCCAGTGCCATTCCTACCGGAGGAAGAGCCACCGATGCCTGAACCCCAATGAAACCGAGAATTATGCTTAGCATGCCCTGTTTTGTTTTACGCCTGGACAGGCGCCTGGCTACCGGTGTCATGGACGCCTGCTTCATTGGCTTGTATATGCCATTATACAAGTTCCACAGGAAATAACTGGCTAAGAACAAGATAGTAACTGGAACCAATGACAAAACCACAAAGGGGTCAGGGTATCCCCAGAATGGATCAAATATCATCATGACAATTATGGACAAGGCCGTGAAGCCGACAAAAGATGCACTAAGCACAGCCAAGCCCAATGATATGTCATATTTTTTCAGAAGAACTGCAATTAAAATGAGTATTGTCACAATCACAAACAAAAAGCCAATAACACCAATGTAGGGGTCATATGTCTGCCTGTCAGCAAGCCACATGGCTCCGCCCACTATTATATTGATAGCAAGCAGAATCAGAACTATATTGTACTGTTTCTTCAGGCTCAGGCCAGTCTGATTATTGTCCGGTATTATATTCATCTCCAACCATCCTATCCATAGAAAGAACTGGAGAATAAATAATCAACGCTTGTGTTTTCCCCGGCGGCTCTTTCTCTGCTCCCTGGCTGCCTGCTCTGCCTTCTTTTCCTGCTTGTCCTGCCAGAGCACCAGTCTCCAGCTGAATATTGCCAGGCCAATGAATCCAAATATTACAAGAAGATAGTAAATTGTGTAATCTGGTGTCTCAATCTCATTAATGCTTATGCTGGCCGTGTATTCCAGTGTCTCATTGTAGGTTGAGTTTATCACAATTGTATATTCCTGGTCAAAGCCAAAGTCTGCCGGGAATGTGGCAGAATAGGAAGTCACTGGCTCATCTGAAGAAAAGCTGATATAATAGCTGCCCTGGAAGATGTATCCTGTGCCTATTTCCGGTATCAAATATATGCTGAAATCCCCTGGACCAGTAACCTCAAATGAATATTCAAGCTCATGGCCCATAGGCACTTGGATTTGATATTCATTCCACAAATCTTCTGGAAAATAGGAATCAGTATTAGAATAACCGCTGGCCGGAACCTGGAACACCTGGGCTGGTAATTCCTGGGCGCTGGCTGGGACGATTGCCAACAAGATCATTGCAGCCAAAAACACTGATACCAATTTCAAAACCCAATCACCGCCGTAACTTTCAGTTCATATTTTCTCTCGCCAACCTTTGCAATAAACACTTTCTGACATCCTGTTTCCCTTGAAAAAGTCTTTCCCAGGTCAATGAGGTCATCATAGAGCAAATGCCCCTCCACGAATAGAATGGCAGAGGCAGGTTCCCGGTCCTCCAACATTAGCCAGTCTGATTTTTTCAGCTTTTCAACTACTGCAAATACCGCATTATCCTTGTCCCATTCTGCAATGTCCATGGCAAAGACCGAACTGTTGGCCAGCTCTTTTTTTAGCAATCTCAAATCATCCTTTCCAAGATTTTGAAGAATGAGGTTTGCAGGCAAGGCCAGAACACTGTTCATAACCCTGAATGCCTGGTTTATTGGAATGTTCGGGGCCTCGGCCAGTATCATGTCATTAGGTATAACCAGTAGAATGTCCACTGTATCCATTAATCTTTTGAACTGGGCCTTTGCCCGGTCCTTTCTGGAGCCCCCCTCAACAGAAAATGGTTCAGAGACAATGCAGATGCTGATACACTTCTCAATGCTGGCTGCTCTTGCTGCAAGTACTGCTCCCCAGCCACCAGTATAACCCCCAAGACCTCCCAGAATAAAGGTCACATCAATATTATCCAGCTTCTTTGCAAGCTCTGCTTCTGTCTCATTGCTTGCCACCCTTGCGCCTCGCTTCACACTGGTTGCATCCTTTTCTATGCCTCGAACATCAACCAGAATCTTGTCGGTTTGCAGAGCCTTCATAATCTCTGGCTCAGATGATATGGCAATGCCGGTGTCATGGCCATTGACCTCGCCTTCAACCAGAATATTGCACCCTGTTCCACCACAACCTATCAGGGCGGTTCTGGGCTTGGAGTCCTCAGACCCCTGCAAGATTACTGGCTCGGCAATATCTGGAGGCATGTCACACCATATATCAAGCGGGATATTATGGTTTTGTGCAAGGCAGGTGCTGGAAAAAATATTATATATTCATCCACCCTATCAAATCCCATGGAAGAAGATGTGGGACTGGGCATGATTCATGTTTATACCGGTGACGGCAAGGGCAAAACCACCAGCTCAATCGGCCTGGGAGTTCGGGCAGCTGGCCATGGTTTCAAGGTCTATATGATACAGTTCATGAAAGGTCAGATTAATTATGGAGAGTTGGAATCAACCAAGCTTATTCCCAATTTCGAGATTAGGCAATTTGGAAGGCCGGACTTTGTGGATAAGAACAAACCTGCTGAAATAGATGTTCAACTGGCAAAGGAAGGCCTGGAGCATGCAAAGGAGATTGTTGCTGCCGGTGAAGTGGACATGCTGATACTGGACGAGGTGAACGTGGCTGTGGAATGGGGGCTTTTTTCATACCGGGAGATTCTGAAGTTAATCAAAGATAAACCGGAAAAAATGGAACTGGTGCTCACTGGTCGGCATGCACCCAGGGAGTTCATTGAGCTTGCTGACACTGTCACCGAGATGAAGGAAATAAAACATCCGTTCATGAAGGGCATAATGGCCAGAAAAGGTATTGAATACTAGTGATTCACATGATTTCAAAATTTCTGTCTGGCATTGTTATTTTCACGCTGATTTCATTATTGTTCATGGGGCTGGCTAGCATCCCTGTTGAGGCACAATCCAGCACAACATGGACCTACATGGTGTACATGTCTGGCGATAGTAGTTTAGCCAATAATATTCCTGCGGATATTCAGGAAATGCAGGAAGTTGGCTCCGGCAATGGCCTGGAGATAATAGTTATTTCAGATTCTTCTGGAGAGCAAGATTCGAAGCTTGCCAGGATAATGGATGACGGGCAGGAAGAGATTCCCCTAACTGATATTGATTCGGCCTGGGATGATGAACTGGAGATGGGTGATTCAGATACCCTGAGCAAATTTGTCATCTGGGCTGCGGAAAATTATCCTGCTGATAGATACATACTTGACCTCTGGGGTCACGGGCTTGGATGGGCAGGGATTTGCCCGGACAAGGACAATTATCTGCAATCCAAGGAGCTGCGAACCGCCATGGAGGATGTTAAGGATTCTGGCATTGAACTGGACATAATCAGCATGGACGCCTGCCAGATGGGAATGTTCGAGATTGCCTATGAACTTCGGGACATGGCGGATTATGCAGTGCTTTCTGAGAAGGATGTACCACTGGACGGCTGGCCATATGATGATCTACTTAATCTCATCAGGTCAGATATGAATATCACTTTGGAAGATTTTGGCAGAAAAATGATTGATTCTTACATGGATTGGGGAGTGGTTAGCAGCCGTTATTCTCTGACTCTGAGCTTTATTGATTTGGCGGAAATAGATGAGGTAGCCAGTATCCTCAGCGAGTATTCAGACGAGGCTATTGATATGGTAGAATATTTCAATCCTCAGTTCATAGAGGCAAGGAGCATTACAGAGGAATATGATGGAGCATATCAGTATGATCTGAGACATCTCCTGGCCAATATAAACAGCCAGACCAAATGCAAAATTCTTGAAAAATTGGCTGAAAATATCAATAATGGACTTGATAATGCCATTACCTATGAGAGGCACTGGACCAATATTCAGGATGAACCGGCAGACTATGCCAGCGGACTTTCAATATGGTTCCCTCCCTATTCTCCATCAGGCAGCTATCTTGAATGTAGCTTTGCCCAGGACACTGGGTGGGATGAGTTTCTAGATTCCGTGGCTTCATTTTTTTCAGAACCAGGGAGGCAAGAAATTGTAAATAATGTCCAGGCAATTGGACTGGACCTTGACGGCAATAATCTGAAAGATGCTATTAAGATAGATTATGATGCAAACTCCATTGGCATGACCATTGTGGAACTCTACGGGCCAAATAATGAACTGCTGGATAGCTTTGAGCTGGACACATCATCCTCTGGAAGCCAGACAATTGAACTGGAGAACTATGGGGCCTATTCTGTGGCTGTTTATCTCTGGGGAAATACCGGCACCCTGAGAAATTATTCACTGTTTAATAATGGCCTGGCAAGGGAGGGTGTGAGCATCATCTCCGGTGAAGTAGTATCAGACATAGGCAGGGGAATGAGCTGGGTCCAGGTCTCACTGGTGAACAGCCATGGTGATATCCTGACATCAACCAATACTGATACATCTGGACATTATACACTGGAGGTCATAGTGCCCACACATACTGATGGTTCAAATCTTACACTGACCTGCGGCCTGGGGGAGGGGCAGCAGAACATCACCATTGAAGCTCTCTCGGATGATAACACAATCAATTTCCAGCTGGAAACATCAAACCTGCATATTGGCACGATAACTGCAGTCATAACCATGTTCATCATCATTGGGCTGGTCTGCCTGGTGGTCTGGGGAATTGTAGGGCGAAAGAAAGAGCCAGTTGATTTTGTAGAGACAATTCAAGATTCCTATGAGGAAGAGCAAAAATTGTAATATGCTGGCGGTTATGGGGTATCAATGCAGTTCAATACAGATTTGCACATTCACGGGCGTTTTTCAGCAGCTACAAGCGCAGACATGAACTTCAAGAACCTTGCCAGGGCCTCGGAGCAGAAGGGGGTAAATTTAGTAGCAACCGGCGATTGCCTACATCCCACCTGGCTCAAGGAAATAAAGCAAATGAAAAAAGTTGCCGAAGGAACCTTCCAGCAGGGCAATACAAGATTTATTTTGACAACAGAGGTAGAAGCCGAGAAAAGAGTTCATCATTTACTCATGTTTCCAAGCATATCCAGTGTTGAGGATTTTATCGAGAGAATAGGCAATGACACGAAAAATTTAGCATCAGACGGCCGCCCAAAGATATGGCTTAATGGCGAAGAGTTAGCCCAGAAGGTCGTGGATGCTGGAGCCTACATAGGACCGGCACATGTATTCACCCCATGGACTGGATTTTATGCAAAATATGATTCTCTAAAGCATGGTTATGGAGAGATGGCCAGCAAGATTGATTATCTGGAACTGGGCCTAAGCGCTAATACAGATTACGGCGACCAGATTGCAGAGTTGGAAAATATTACTTTCTTAACCAATTCAGATGCACATTCACCACAGCCAGTGCGGGTTGGCAGGGAATTTAATGTTGTGGAGGCAGAGGACATGACCTTCGCAGAGCTCATGATGGCTATTCGTCGCCAGAAAGGTCGCAAGTTTGTGAAGAATTTTGGACTGCCTGAGGGCGAGGGAAAATATAACCGAACAGCCTGCTCCAGATGCTTTGTCCAATACGAGTTAAACCGGGCACTGGCATTGCGGTGGAAATGCACCTGCGGCGGCTCCATAAAAAAGGGCGTCCGAGAAAGAGCAGAAGAGCTTGGCGGCGGCAGGGGAATAGTGCATCCAGACCATCGGCCAGATTATTTTTACCTGATTCCACTCAGCGAGATTATCATGCGTGCTGTTGGCCACTCATCTCCATTCACTGGAAAAGTTCAAGGAACCTGGGAGGCTCTTGTCAAGGACTTCAAAAATGAGCTGGAAGTGCTAATGGACGCGCCTACCAACAAGATCCGAAAAATTGCCGGGGACATGGTTGCAGATGCAATTCAGGCATTCCGGGACGGCAAAATCCAGGTGATTCCAGGCGGCGGAGGAAAGTACGGTTCAATCGTCCTGCCAGGCCAGGAAGTTGAGCCGGCTGCAGTGCCCAAAGCAAAGAAGGGGCAGAAGAGTCTTTTTGAGTATGATTGATAAACGAAAAACAGACTCGCTTCGCTCGCTAGTTTTTCGATACGGTGCAGTGAACTGCACCTCACAACAAAAAGACTCGATTCTCTCGCTATTTTGTTGACAACGAGGAACTGCTTTGCAGCTCCCCTGGCTGCATTTTTTAAAAATGAAAAAATGCAGAGAACCGGATTCGAACCGGCGAACCACTAAGGATTAGACCCTGAATCTAACGCCGTTGACCTGGCTTGGCTATCTCTGCATGTTGCGAATACTCACCGAGCAATCCCCATCAGTTTAAATTCTTTTCTAAGCCCTTGGTGTATTCCCCGGTTATCTCATACAAAAATATAAAAACAATATGTTGTATCATGTAGTACTGGAAATAGTCGATTATAGGGGCGGCGGTAGTGTGATAGACAAAGGAATGAACTACTTAATTTACGAAGATAAATCAGACATTACATTCAAAATGTTCAATGAGCTGGTTAGCTCTGGCTCACCTGGATTATGCATCACGACAGTGTATCCACAAAAGCTCAAAAAAATGTACGGAATGGGCGAGGCACAGGTTTTCTGGCTCTCTGATTCCTCAGGCGACAAAGAAACATTAAGCCCCACAAGACTTGATTTTGAGATAGCTAGGGTTATTAATAAATTCATTAAGGGCGACAAGGAAGAGCCTATATTCCTTCTGGATGGAATGGCCTACCTGTCCCTGGAAAATGATTATGACAAGGTTAGAAAATTCGTAAAGCGAATAAATGATATGGCATCAATGAACGATGCTACAATCATGGTGGTTATCAATCCAAGTTCATTCAACAAGGAAACACTGGCCATGCTTGAAAGGGACTTTGACAAGGTCGGAACCGCCGAAGAGCTTTCCGGGGTTGCTGCACCAGCACCTGCGGCGCCTGCTCCGGCACCAACACCGGCTCCCCAGGCAGCGACAACACCACATATTCCTTCACCTTCAATACCAACTGCTAGTGATCTTCGCATCGCTGCTCCAACAGAGTCACCAGTAGATATCCCAGTCGAAGAAGAGATGGAACTTGAAATTGAGGATATTTACCTAATTCACCGGGGAACTGGCACACTTATCCAACGCCGAACCTGGAGAGAGCAGGATCTCATTGACCCTGACCTCATAGGCGGCATGTTCCAGGCAATCTTAGATTTTATCAGCAATTCATTCGCCAGCGACCAGGAATCAGATTTCAGCAGGCTGGAAGTAAAGGGTTATATCATCCTCATTGCAGACGGCCAGTATATTTCCGAGGCTATTGTGTTCTCTGGCAAAGCAGAAGAATATCTCCACAAGATAATGGGCGATATCAAACGGGTGCTCAGAGACAATATTAAAGACATCGAAAAAGAATATGCTGGAGTCCTAGGTTCCTATGATGGAGATGTAAGTACGCTTCGTGGAACCAGGAAGGCGCTGGATACCCTGGCACTGGATATTAACAAGGCATTGGAACCACATACAGGCAAGGGAAAGATTAAACTCTCGGATGCAGAAAGACGCATGGCCCAGGAGAAGTATAACAAGGCATTACAGGCAGGCCGCAGTAGGCAATATGAAGATGCGCTTGTAGCATATGATGAGGCACTAAGCATAGACCCGAATCACCTTCAGAGTTTGTTCAACAAGGCAGTGGTCTTGCAAATGCTGGGTCGGGTGGGTGATGCACTGACTTGCTATGAGAAGGCCTTGAAAATTAACCCAAATGATGCTGAAATATGGGGCAACCGGGGAATAGCCTTGAGGAGCCTGGGAAGAACAGAAGAGGCCATTGAATCATACCACAAGGGATTGGGAATCAACCCTTCAGACTCGGCACTCTGGAGCAATATGGGCATAGCCCTGAGGAGTGTTGGCCGGGTTAAAGAGGCCATTGAATCATATGACAAGGCAATAAGCATTAATCCAAATGATGCTGGCGTATGGAGCAATAAAGGGGTGGTGCTGGGAAGCATGGGGCTTCTAAAGGAGGCCATTGACTGTTACGATCGGGCATTATCCATTGACCCGGGCAGAAAGCTGGCACAGCGAAATCGCGAAATTGCAATTAAGGAACTGGAGAAGAGAAACCAGAAATAGGGGGAGAAGTAGATGTTGGAGAAAGGTTTGAACCATTTGATATATGAGGCCAGAACGAATTTCACTTATGAACTATTTGCAGAATTTCTGAAGGCTGGGACTGCAGGTTTGTGCATAACAACAACCTTGCCAAGAAAACTTCACAAGGAATATGGACTGCAGAATGCCGAAATAATCTGGATAACAGATATGGAAGGTGTGGAAAGCGCCCTGGACCCAAAGGAATTGAACTCGGAAATGCGGGGAAGGGTTAAAGAATTCGGCGAAGAGAATGATGAATGTGTCATTTTGATTGATGACTTGAGCTATCTTATTCT
>DAOVXH010000068.1 GCA_030636255.1 Methanomassiliicoccales archaeon | reverse complement strand
GCCATCGCAGAGAAGGGAAATTACATTCAAAAGGGATTGAAAGAAATTGTACATGACACCGGCCTGAATTACTCGGTTCAGGGAATCGGCCCCATGTTCCAGGTTTATTTCAATACCGAAACTGTTTGGGACCTGGCTGGAACAATGGCCTCGGATGCAAAATTGTTCCTTCAATACTTTGACAAGTTGAGAGCACGAGGCATATACATACCGCCCTCGCAATTCGAGTGCTGCTTCACATCACTGGCACATGACAAAGAGACATTGGATTTCACCCTGGAGCAGTTTGATAAATCGCTTCGTGAAATCAAGGGAATGCAGTGAGGCAAAATGTTAGCTGGCACCCGTGGTTCAAAACTCGCATTGACCCAGACACAGTGGGTGGCGGACCAGCTGGATTGTGATGTGCAGCTGAAGACCATTGTTACACGGGGTGACAAAATACATGATGTTAACCTTGCCAGACTGGAAGGCAAGGGCTTTTTTACCAAGGAGATAGACGAGGCACTGCTTGCAGGTGAAATAGATTTTGCAGTACATTCGATGAAGGATATTCCCACCGACCTGCCAGATGGAATAATAATTGCCGCGATACCTGAAAGGGAGTCACCCATGGATGCACTTGTGAGCCAGCATCCAGATTTGGAGTCACTTCCCCCTGGCTCGGTTATTGGAACTTCCAGCCAGAGAAGGGCTTGCCAGGTTCATCATTTAAGGCCAGATTTGGAGGTCAAGGATTTGAGAGGAAACCTGGATACTCGGGTACGCAAACAAAAGGAAGGCCAGTATGACGCGGTTATAGTTGCCGAGGCAGGTTTGAAGCGCCTCGGTTATACCGATTATTCGCCCCTTGATCCAAAATTATTCATTCCAGCGGCCTCCCAGGGTGGACTGGCCATTACCGCAAGGGCAGGGGACAAAGGCACTCTTGAAGAACTTGCAAAATTGGAGCATCCGGAAACAAGGGCATGCTGTGAGGCAGAAAGGGTCTTTCTTACAGTGCTAGAAGGAGGTTGTCAGATACCTGCCGGCATCTACATTGACATTGATGAGCAGGCCGGTAATTTCACAATGACTGGCTTCATTTCCTCACTGGATGGAAAACGCCATCTGGAAGAGGCAATTACCGGAAAGCTGGATGAATCGCTTTCTGTTCTGAAGTCTGATGCCAAGAAGCTGGCCGCGGGCCTTCTGGACAAGGGCGGTGTTCAAATAATAAGTGAGATTAGGGGTTCATAATGGTTGTTTATATTGTAGGTTCTGGACCAGGTGACCTGGAACTCCTGACACTCAAGGCAAAACGGCTTATTCAGAATGCTGATGTGATAATCTATGACAAGCTGGCCAATCCTGATTTACTGGCATGGGCCAGGCCTGACTGTGAGCTTGTGTACATGGGCAAGCGTGAGCCCGGGCATGAGCACTCCCAGACCATCCAGGTTGAGATTAATGACCTGCTCAAGGAGCATGGCAAGGGCAAGCGTGTGGTCAGACTGAAGGGAGGCGACCCATTCATTTTCGGCAGAGGCGGAGAGGAGGCAGAAATCTGCGCGGACAATGATATACCCTTTGAAATTGTACCTGGAATTTCTTCGGCCTTTGCAGTGCCAGCTTATTCTGGAATTCCTGTGTCACATCGAGATTACAATTCCTCATTCGCAGTTCTCACAGGCCACGAATCTGATAAGGACGAGAGCCAAATCAACTGGACCAGACTGCCTGAAAATATCATTATCCTGATGGGTGTGAGCAAGATACCACAGACAGCCCTTAAGTTAATAGAAAACGGCTGGGAACCGGATACGCCGGTGGCAGCCATTCGCAAGGGAACTACACCGGAGCAAAAGACCGTAATTACTGACCTCAAAACACTGGCCCAGAAAGGAATAGACCTGAAGCCTCCAGTTATTTTCGTAGCTGGCCCCATTGCCAAACTTCACAATGTCCTTTCATGGTACGAGAAGAAGCTGGCCATGTGCAGGGGCAAGACCGTTCTGCTAACCGGTGTGGAGACCCATCAACAAGACCAGATTGATACACTGGACAAGTTCGGAATGACTGGGATTAGCATGCCTCTGATTGAAATAGCCGACGAGTCATTTGAGATTCCTGATTTATCTGGATACGATGCCCTTGTATTTACATCCCAGGAAGGGGTCAAAAAAGTAGCCGAAAAAGTAAAACTGGCTGGCTTCAAGGGCAGGGTATTCGCAATCGGCCCAAAGACAAGAAAAATCTTATCTGATTTGGGTATTGAAGCCTCCATTGGAGAGAAGTTCAACTCTGAAGGACTGGCCCATCATATTTCAGCCAACCTGGGCCATGGCAGCAAGATACTCGCCCTTCGGAGTTCTGCCGCAACACCGGCCATGAAAGATAAATTATCTAATTTATTTGATTATCATGAGATTCCCATATACGGAATAAACATTCTCCAGGCAGATGTAGGTGCGGTGGAAAAGAGTGATGTGATTTTTGTCATGTCATCCTCATGCGCCAAAAACCTGGCCAGCCTGGATGATAATATCTTTGAGGGCAGGGAAATTGTCTCGATAGGCCCAGAGACCTCAAAGAATATTAAACAGGCTCACATTACGGCCCAGGAGCATACATTCAATGGCATGATAAATGCCTACATTGACTACCTCTGGACAGGATTGCTATGATTGGAGTTTCCAAGTTATTGCTAGAAGCAGAAAGCGAGTCCGACGGACTCAGATACAGGGATGCGAAAGAAGGCGACCCAGACCAGATCAAACATCACCATGGAAAAGTGAAATCAAATAAGCCCATCGTGGTCTGGAACATGACCAACCGATGCAACCTGAAATGTGTCCACTGCTATGCTGAGGCAGAGGCCTATACAGCAGAAGGCGAACTCACCACCGAGGAGGCAAAGAGGTTCATTGAGGATGTTGCTGATTACAATGCTCCAGTGCTTCTCTTTTCAGGGGGAGAGCCCTTCATGAGGGACGACCTCTTCGAGCTGGCCAGATATGCTAAATCCCTGGGCCTTCGGCCGGTCATATCCACCAATGGAACGCTTATAACCGAAGAGAAAGCGAGGCTGGCCAAGGAGGCTGGTATCATGTATATCGGCGTCTCGCTGGACGGACTGAAAGAGGTTAACGATAAGTTCCGTGGAGTTAACGGAGCCTTCGAACGGGCAGTCGAGGGTATGAAGAACTGCCTCAAGGTGGGGCAGAAGACCGGCCTTAGATTCACAATCACAAAACACAATCAGGATGACCTGGAGGGAGTGCTTCTGAAGCTCAAGGAGATTGGTGTGAGCAGATGCTGTGTGTACCATCTGGATTATACAGGTAGAGGGAAGGAGATACAAGAACTGGATCTGAGCCATGATGAGACGAGAAAAGCGGTGTCCACATATTTCGAGCTCACAAAAAAGCACCATGCTGAAGGCTATCCAATAGAGACCCTGCTTGTGGGCAATTATGCCGATGCTGGCTATCTGTATCTCACTCTAAAGGAAGAGGACCCGGAAAAGGCTGAATGGGCCTATGGGCTCCTCAAGAGAAATGGGGGCGACGGTACAGGCCAGACCATCGCTGATGTTGACCATCTTGGCAATGTCCATGCCAACCAATTCTGGCAGCACTATAGCTTTGGCAATGTTAAGGAACGCAAGTTCGGTGAGATATGGGATGACATCTCCGACCCCATCATGAAGGGACTGAAGAACAAGGACGAGAAGATTACCGGAAGATGCGCAAAAAGCAATTGCAGGTTCTTCGAGATTTGCAGGGGCGGTTCCAGGGTCAGATCTGAAGCGGTCGGGGACGTGTGGGGTTCGGATCCTGCATGTTATTTGACGGACGAGGAAATCAGCAGGTAGCTGCTTCATACCTGATGGCAAATACAATCATTATGCAGCTTTATTCCGACAGATTGTATTTTTTAACCAGCTTGATTCCACGAACGTACAGTAGGGTAAAAATCAGCATACCAACGAGAAATGTCATCAATATCAAACGGGGCATTATAGAATCCGGAAAGAACCTGCCAGCGGTCATATAAAAAATATAGGTATGTAAGATTCCCAGGGTACTTACCAGGAGTCCCAACTTTTGAAATTCCCCAATCGGAATAGATGATCGGTTTTTTCTCACCAATCTCAAAACTTTAAATGGACCAATCATAATATCTTTCTCATCCTAATATCGTCAAATTTTTGTTTCTACTCTATCATGTTCTTTTAGTTCAATATAACAGCAGATATATGTACCTATCCCAAATGGATTATTGATTGATAAATAAAAGTCCACAAATCTCTTAAATAGTTTAATTGTAATCACGGCGTGAATTAAAAAGATTAAGCACTATTTGTTGAGCAGATTCTTGTAAAGGAGCGGAAATATAACATGGTTAAGAAACCCAATCTAGTGAAAAATCAGCCCCCAAATCAAATCGACCTGATTGCTTGCATGCAGTGCGGTTACTGCCGCTCGGTCTGTCCTGTATTTGAGGAAACTGGATGGGAATCGCTTTCACCCAGAGGAAAATTATTTGTTGTGAAAAATCTCACCACAAAAAACAGCATGTTAGAGAGAATTATTGGGAAGAACCTTACTGCTAAAATAGTTAGAGACGTAGACATCCCTCTGGAAGAATTAAGAGATGCTATATACAAATGCACGCTTTGCAGTCGATGTGTGACTAAATGTCATGTGGAAATTCCTTTTCATGAGATGTGGGAGCACATAAGAATTTGGATGGTGGAGAATGGTATTGAACCACCGGAAAAAACCATTGGCATGTATGACAATATCGCCAACCCAGAGTTTAATAATCCGTTCATGGAGCCCATGGAAAAGAGAGATGAATGGTACAGAGAGGATTATGTACTTCCGCCAAAGGCAGATATTGTGTATTTCATAGGCTGCGGGACATCCTTTTACGAGTATCAAGTTCTATTGGGCAATATGAAGATTTTCACTAAGGCCGGGGTAAATTTCACAACATTAGGAAAAGACGAGATTTGCTGTAATGCTGTCTCTATGATGACCGGGCAGGTTGAGAATTTCGAAGAACTCGCCAGGCGCAATGTAGAGAATATTAAGAAGAGAGGGGCCAAACGAGTTGTTACTGGATGCCCTGGATGTTACCGCTCACTTAAAAAATACAAGAAATATGTGAAGTTTGATTTCGAGATTATACACACCATGGAATTGATAGCAGAACTTATTAAAGAAGGAAAATTAGAATTCAAGAAACCATTTAAAGATAAAGATCAGCCAATCATTTACCATGACCCCTGTGAACTTGGTCGTATCTCCGAGTTTGAGGACCACGGCATATATGATGAGCCCAGATTCATTTTAAAGAGTGTTCCAGGAATCGATGAAATTATAGAGTTTCCAAACTGTCGTGTTGATAGTACCTGTTGTGGCGGCGGAGGCGGTATGAAGGCAGTGGATTATGACCTCAGCGCAGCCATAGCCTTGAAAAAGGTAGAGCAAGCAATAGAATTGGGTGCCAAGACAATAGTCTCCAGCTGCCCGAACTGCAAGAGCCAGATGGGAATTGCCATTGAGGCGAAGAAGAAGGAATACAAAGATAGGGGCGAAAAATTCAAGATGAAGACAATGGACGTCGTTGAAATCGTTGCCAAATCAATCTGAACAAAAGATTAATTACTCTGATTTATTTCTACTGACTTGAGAAAATCATACATTTCTTGAATTACATAAAAGGAAGAATAACCCATGAAAATATTCAACTTAGGCGATATGAACTGGAACGAATCGCAATTGATTTACCATGCACTGGCCCATAAAAATATAGAAGGATTGGTATTGCATTCAACCAAAGATAAATTTGTATGTTTGGGCATGCCTCAGAATCCAAAGGATGAACTGGATTTGGATTATTGCAATGAGAATGGAATAAAGATATTCCGCAGGGAGATAGGCGGAGGAACAGTTTGGTTGGATAGGAATCAGGTATTTTATAGTTTAATTCTTCGTCGAGACAACAAGGATGTTCCAGCACTGCCTAAACATTTCTTTAAGAAATTTCTCCAACCAGTCATAGAGGCATGTAATGAATTAGGACTTAAGGCAGAATACCGACCAACCTGTGATCTACTGGTAAACGGAAAAAAAATTTCTGGAAACGGTGGGGGGGACATTGGTGATTGTAAGGTAATGGCTGGCGGCCTTCTCCTGGATTTTGACTACGAATCAATGGCCAATGTTCTGCGAATGAGCAGTGACCTGCGCAAGAAATACCTTGAGGCAATGAAGGAAAATATGACCACCATTGAACAGGAAAAGCAGAATTATCCATCAAAAGAGGAGATTTTTTCCATCCTGAGAGAGAAGTTCCAGGACTTTTTAGGCCCAATGCAAGAAGCTACCTTGGGAGATGAGATAAAAGATATGATAAAAGAGCTAGATGAACATTATTCATCAGATGCCTGGCTCTATCAGAGAGGAGTGAAGAATCCTGGAAGAGAAATCAAGGTCAGGGAAGGGGTTTACCTCTTCGAGACCGAGTTCGATACAAAAAACGGTCCAGTGGAAATATTATGCGAAACCCATGAAGAACATATACAAAAAATCACATTTTCAAATCCATCCCTCATCTCACCTGAAAATAGGAAGAATCTTGAGGAATCATTGATAGGTGCAGAATACGATAAAAGAAATATAATATATGTGATTAGCAATGTGCCAGGGCTACAAACAGACAAATAGAATTGAGTGAGGTTAAATCCATGATTGAAGTCAGCGGAATGAAATTCCCATTGGACAGGAAATATTACACAAAGAATGGAGCACATATCTGGTTGAGCGTAGAGGATGATATTGTCAAAATCGGGATGGATGCCTTTGCCACCGAGATGACTGGGCTGCTCACCTTCCTGACAATCACCAAGAAAGAAGTAAAATCCGGAGATGCCATTGGAAGTTTTGAGTCAGCCAAGTTCGTCAGCAGGTTATTTTCACCAATTGACGGCGAGATTGTGGCTATTAATGAAATGGCTATGAAAAATCCAAGAATGGTCAATGAAAAACCTTATGATTCCTGGCTTGTGGCAATCAAGCCTGATAATATTGAGAATGCTTTAAATTCAGAACACATTTTGGGAACAGAAGAAGAGATATCTTCCTGGATATCCCAAGAAATGAAAAGGTTGGAAGAAGAATGAGTCAACAAGAGAGTCCAGAATATGTTAGGATAAGTATGGCCGCAGCCATGACACTGAAGATATACCCTGGCCAGTTCAATAGAGGGGAGAAGCTAAGAGCCCTGAATCTACTGATACATTATGAGGACGGGTGCAAGGCAAACTGCAGTTACTGTGGGCTTTCGCATTCAAGGGACATTCCAGCCAAGGACCCTTCTGCTGATACCTTCATAAGGGTTGACTGGCCACTTGTTTCCATCCAGGAGATAATAGACCGAGCCAGCAAACATGCCCCTCACCTTCATAGAGTATGCATGTCCATGATAACCCACAAGGATTCATTTGAAGACATGCTGACAATCATGCGGAAATTTAGAGACGAAACTGAACTGAGTATAAGTGGCCTCATAGCTCCCACAGTTATGAGCAATAAAGAAGAAGCTGTACAGATAAAGGAAGCTGGTGCTGACATGATTGGCATAGCTATTGATGCTGCCACACCCAAGATATTCCATGAGATGCGAGGCAGTGGTGTCATGGGCCCCCATGACTGGGACCATTACTGGCAGGTCCTTGATTGGTGCGTGGATGTCTTTGGCAGGGGAATGGTTGGAATACACATAATTGTTGGACTGGGAGAGACCGAGGAGCAGATGATTTCTGTTATCCAGAAGGCCCAGGACAGGGGAGCAAAAACTCACTTATTTTCCTTCTTCCCAGAGGGAGGAAGTGCAATGGGAGAATGGCCTCAGCCTTCCTACGGCCGATACCGCAGAATACAGCTTGCCAGATACATTATAAACGAAGAATTGGGAAATATGGACAATATGAACTTCGATGATAAAGGTCGACTTACAGATTTCGGCATGGAAATTAATGATATCCCGAACCTGGAAATAGCATTCATGACATCCGGGTGTGCTGGTAGTGACGGCATTGTGGCCTGTAACCGACCATATGGAAATGAAAGACCATCAAATCCGATTCGTAACTTTGCTTTCATACCAGAGGAAAGTGATGTGAAGATGGTCTTGTCCCAGATATTCGAGTATACGGAATGATACCCATCCTACCAAATTCTGAGGGAAAAAATGAAGGAACTGAGATTGCTGGACACAGGAATGATGACTGCGGCCCAGAACATCGCCCTTGATGATATTTTACTCCAACTGAGAAATGATGATAAGATTCCAGATACACTCAGATTATTGCAGTTCAAACCACATGCGGTGCTTGTTGGCTTTCACCAGAGCATCCAACAGGAAGTGAGAATTGATTTTTGCCATGAGAAGGGAATTGATATCAATCGTCGAATAACAGGAGGTGGAACCATCTATCTGGATGAGCCTCAGATTGGTTGGGAGCTCATAGCCTCAAGGTGGGATTCAGACATACCAAAAAACATTGACAAATTATATGCCAAGGTGTCAGAGGGAGCTGTCCAGGGCATGAAGAAATTAGGCGTGGATGCAGAGTTTCGGCCAAGGAATGATATCGAGGTTCAAGGTAGAAAAATTTCAGGAACTGGAGGGTCATTCGAGGGAAATGCATTTTTCTTTCAGGGAACCCTGCTGACAGATTTTG
>DAOVXH010000002.1 GCA_030636255.1 Methanomassiliicoccales archaeon | reverse complement strand
TCAAATACCTGAACAAGGTCGTCCATGCACAAATTAGATGCTAAAAGTATCTCCGAGGCAGCTGCCAGTGTTCTGTGTGAGCCTCTTCTCAAATGACCGGTATCTGCAAGAATTCCTGCCATCAATGCCATGCCTATTTTCTCATCCAGTTCCTTTGGCTTTCCTAAAACTTCCCATATCAATTCGCAGGTCGAGGTTGCTGTTTCGTCAAGGTATGAATCTTTGGCAATCAGTTCACCCATTAATCGGTGATGGTCAATGATTACTGCCTCTGGCCAGTCAATTCCACCATAGCCCAGGGAGGAATCTCCATGTGCATCTACAATAACTGGCAGCTCGTCCTGAAGGTCAAACTGCTCTGAAAAATCAATGTCCATATCGTTCAGTAATTTTTTACCGAGATGGGATACTCCAGCCGGTGCGCATAATCTGGCATTGCCAAAAAATAACTGGATGGCAATTGCACTGCCAACCGAGTCCAAATCTGCATTGGAATGAAGAAAAATGACCTTGTTTTGCTTCTCAAGGTCGGTTCTGATTATTTCTGCTGGACTTTTGCTCATGCTTGCTCTTTCTGGAATGCCTTTGTGAGCTCTTCCTGAAGGTTCTGATGCATTTCCCTGAGTGTCTTTTCCTGTTTTGTCAGGGTTTTTATGCGTATTTCCAGGGTCTCTTTCTTCTCTTCCAGCTCCTTTTTCAAGGTATCCTTGTCATCATTTCTCACGAGAATTGTTCCAACGCTCTTGTAAATCTCTGCGCCTTTCTTTACCTTGTCCAGTTCATCCATGGTCTTTTCAATCTCTGTAACCTGAACGTCAATCTGGTATTTTTGCTGGGCAATAACCTGGACCTGTTGCTGGACCTGTTGAAATTGCATGAGCTTGTTCTGCATCTCTGCATCCATATCTGCTGCCATCTTATTCATCTCCAATTGCTTCTTGACTGTCAATTGCAAGCTTTGTCCACCGAAGGTAGGAATTCAGGGACGCCCTAAGGGCCACCACATCCTCTGCCTGTATGCTGATTATTAGCTCACTGCCTTCTGCCCTAATATCTACTCTGGTTCTGGAAACCTCTTGTTCCATTTCCGGCCGGAGGGCATTGGCCAGCATTTGAGCTTTATCTTCAGCATCAATGCGGACATCTGCTCGCATATGAGGGTGGATAAGCTTCCGGTATTAACGTTTTGTTCTATCAAATCATGAATTTTTCTATCGGCAATAAAAAAGCAATAATTCACGAGAGGGTGATTACACGCAGTGTAGTCATCCGAAGTCAACATTGCAATGTGGACAGGCAGAAACATCTGGCTCGACTTCTTCATCACATTCTGGGCATGTGTATATTTCCACTTCCGTGTCAAACTGCGCTCCGCATTTGCACTCCGCAGCATCCTCATCAACATATTCCTGGCACAAGGGGCACTGGAACACTAACTCAATAATATCTTCCTCATAATCGGTAATTTCCTGGTCCTGGGGGGCGGCATCCTCCTCAACCACAATATGGCTGAATTCCATCTCCTCCTGGCATATTGGACAGATTTTCACCTCGGAAATACAATCCAGATGAAAGAATTTACCACAATTACAGAATGTTATGGCAACTCCAGGGCTGAGCTTTCCCAGACAAATTGCACACAATCTATCAACCCTGGTTCCAGTTGAGGCCAGTATTGGTTTTTTTGGGATATGTGGCACTGGCTCCTTCGGGGGAGGCGGCAATGGCCTTCTTAGCCTTGACCTGGACCTGCGTATTAGTCTCTCCACCATGGTGAAGGCGAAACTTCAAAGGATAATTAACTTTGCGGCCTGATTTTTTGCAAATTAATCTATTCCGTGAGGGCAGGCTATATTATGTCCAATGGCTCATCTGACGAAGGGTTTATAAACAATTAAACAATTACTGAGACTGTATATTTGATGAGAGACATACGGAGATTGTGAGATGCCTATTTTTGGTGGTAAGAAAGATAAAAAAAGCAAGGCCGTTGCAGCCATCGAGGAACTGCTTGACGAGGCGGACGCCCATCTGAAAGGTGGTGACCTTGACAAGGCAGCTTCTGAATACAGACGTGGCCATAGATATCTTTACCGGGAAGAAGGAATTGCAGAAAATCCAGAGGAATACTCATCACTTTTCACAAGAACTGGCCATGGTCTCTTTGAAACTGGAGAACCAGATAGGGCAGTTGAATGTTTTGACAAGGCAACCCAACTTAATCCCAAGAATACTGATGCCTGGATGAGTCGTGGTATTGTCCACATGAAGAGTGGCGCAATGTTGAATTATGCAGTCATGTGCTTTGATGAGGTTCTGAAATACGAGGAAAATAACCTTGAGGCCATGGAGAATAAGGTTGATGCTCTCATTATGAGCAAAAAAGAGGACGATGCTGCTGAGATGTTGGAAAAGATGGTGGAGATAGCACCTGATAACCAGGAGTTCAAAAATAAGCTGGATGAATTATCTCCGGTAGACCTGGAAACCATCACAAACAAGCTCAAAAAGAATCCAAAGGATCCTGGGCTGTGGCGAAAGCGTGCTGAGCTCCTTGTTGCCGAGGGCAATACCTCGGATGCAATAGAGGCATACCTTAGACTGGGCTACCTGGTGAAGGAACCAGAGGTATATGAGAAGGTTCTGGAACTGAATCCCAATAATATGACAGCTGTTGACAAGCTTCTTGAACTGAGGCCAGATGATATAGGCCTTCTGGAAAAGAAAGTAGAACATCTCCTGTCAGAGGGAAAGAGTGACGAAGCCACTGAAATTTATCAGAAATTAACCAGTCTGGCACCGGACAATGAAGATTACAAGTCCAAATTGGCAGAGCTCAGGCCTGCCGGAGCAGAACCTGCTGTTGCGGAGATTGCAATAGAAGAACCTGCACCAGAGGCTGAAGTGATAGCACCAGATATTTCCGTGGAGGCAACACCAGTGCCAATGGAAGAGCCGGAGATTGAACTGGCACCAGCCGAACCAGAACCAGTTATTGAAGAGCCATCGAGTTCAGATGAACCAGTGGCAGAAGAACCTGCTCCAGAAGTAGTTGTGGAAGTGCCTATGGAAGTAGCAGAGCCAGCACAGGAGGAAGCACCTGTTATGGAAGAGCCTGCACCAGAGCCAGTTATGGAAGAACCAGTAGCTGCTCCAGAGGTCGCTGAGGAACCGGCACCGGAACCTGTTGTGGAAGAACCCGTAGCTGAACCTGAGCAGATGGGCCCGTGGGAAACAAAGATAGCAGCAGACCCGGACAATGCCGGCCTTTACAATGATGCTGGAGACCATTATTTCGAAAATGATGATTATGATAAGGCGCTTGAATATTTCACAAAATCAGTGGAGCTGGTATCTACCGATACTGTTGCATTGCATAACAAGGGCTCAGTGCAATTTGTACTGGAAAAATATGATGATGCTATTGCAACCTTTGACCAGCTTATTGCCATTGACGGTGATGATATAGATGCGTACCTGACCAAGGGAGCGGCCCATTTCAAGGCCGGTAGATACGACGATTGTACTGCTTCCCTCAATGAAGTGGTGAAGAGAGAGATGAACAATGCCGCTGCATGGTATTACAAGTCCACAGCAGAGGCCATGAAGGGTAATTTGAAGCTGGTAGTGCCTTTCCTTACCCGTTCGGCTGATATTGAAGAGGAGTTCAGGGAAAGGGCAAAGACTGACCCGTCCTTCGATCAGGTCAGAGATACTCCTGAGTTCCAGGTAGTTGTCAATAAATAGGTGGTCTCATGAAAGAACTGTGGATTGAGAAATACCGCCCGAAAATTCTAGAAGATGTTGTTGGTCATACTGAGATAGTTGAACGTTTGAAGGCATATGTTGGCACCACTAATATGCCCCATCTAATGTTCGCTGGACCTGCTGGAACCGGAAAAACCACCTGCGCCATTGCACTTACCAAGCAGATGTTCGGTGATGACTGGCACACTAATTTTCAGGAGCTAAATGCTTCTGACCAGAGAGGTATTGATGTTGTTCGCAAGACAATAAAGGACTTTGCCAGGACCGCTCCACTGGGTGCCACTTCTTTCAAGATTATCTTCCTGGACGAGGCCGATGCACTGACCTCGGACGCCCAGGCCGCCCTTCGCAGGACCATGGAAAAGTACTCCGGTACATGTCGTTTCGTTCTATCATGCAATTATTCTTCAAAAATCATTGACCCGATTCAGTCCAGATGCGCTGTTTTTAGATTCAGGCCCCTGCTTCCAAAGGACGTTATCGAATACATAAAGCGCATTGCCAAGGCAGAAAAAATTGAAATCACAGATGATGGTCTGGAAGCCCTCCTTTACGTGGCTGGCGGCGATCTGAGAAAGGCAACAAATGTATTTCAGGTATCCTCTGCACTTGGAGGAAAGGTTGATTCTGACACTGTGTTCAAGACAAGTGCCACCGGCCGGCCAAAGGACATAATGAAAATGATGGAACTGGCACTGGAAGGCAAATTTGTTGAAGCCAGGGACTCACTGGACAAGCTGCTTGTTGAGTATGGGCTTTCTGGCGAGGATGTGATACGTCAGATGCATCGCAGCGTCTTTGAGCTGGAAATCTCCGAATTGGGAAAGGTCAGGCTCATGGATAAGATGGGAGAGGTAGAATTCCGCATGGTTGAGGGAAGCAATAGCCGCATCCAGTTGGAATCACTTATTGCCTTCTTTGCTCTAATAGGCAAGGAAATTCAGAGATAAATATCTATTAATATAGTTATCCAATACAAACCTTTATAATAAATAAGGAAATCTCCGCCTTCAACCCTACCGAGGGTGCAAAAAAATATATGAGGGATAAAAAATGTCAGATGATTACGCACCAAAAGCGAGTGTCGAATTTGAGACCATAGGATCAGAGAGAAAGAATTTTGGAAGAAACAACTTCTTGGAAGTGGCCAGGAAGAAGGCAGTTACAGATGACGGAGTGAATGAGTTCATTTCCGTATCTAGAGGATATTTCCTGCCAGACGGAAGTGCAAGGTTCAAGAAGTCATTGACCATACCAGATGATGATGAGCTCAAGAACTTTGTTTCCGACATGATAAAAAATCTCTAAAAACAAATGAATTTCATCGGAAATTCAAAGAATAAGAGGCTTGAGGATTACACATGGCAAATGACAGCATCTGGAAAAGATGGGAATTTATGGCAATAGCTTTCATCGTTGTAGTAGCACTGGTGATAGCAGGTGGTTATGCCGCATATGGTGCATTATCAACAACCCATGATCCAGTGGAATCTGGACTCACCGTTCAAATAGGTGACCAGATAAGTGTCGATTACGTAGGCATGTTCGAGGATGGAACAGTATTTGATACATCTCTCCAGAGCGTTGCTGAAAACCATACGCTATATCCAAAAAGCCTCTCCTTTTCTTCTACCGCTCCATTCAATCCATTGAGCTTCACAGTAGGTGAAGGTCAGATGATACAGGGTTTCGATAATGGAGTAGTAGGAATGGGCATCAATCAGACAAGGATGCTCACAATACCTACAGAAGAGGCATATGGCTATGCAAATGAGGATCTAATTGAAACAAGGCCACTCACCCAGACCGTACCAATCTATGACTGGTTAACCAATTACTCGGCTTTCCAGGAAATCTATCAGGTGGAACCAATAGTTGGCACAACTGTAGAAAGCAATGTTTATGGCTGGAACATGACGGTTTTCTATATTGACCCGGTATCACAGCATATAATGCTCAAACATAACCCCATGGTAGGGGAGATAGTGAGCATTGATGGTAACTGGAATTCCAAGGTGATATCCATAGATACAAATGTAAACAATGGAACTGGAGAGATAGTAATTAAGCATCTCTTAAGTTCCGAAGATGAAGGCGAGTTGTCTGGAATTGACCAGATAGGGCAGTTCCTTATTACTGATGTTAATCTGAGTGAAGGTACATATACAGCGGATTACAATAAAGAGGTTGTTGGAAAAACACTGGTCTTCAAGATTACAGTAGTGTCAATCATACCGGCATAATTTATCTATTATTGCTTTTGAATTTGATATTTATCAAAAATGTATCAAGTGATTCTCTAAATCTCTTATTTCTTACCAGCCAGACTGAAATGAATGCAACACCTATTCCTGCAATTACGTCAATTTCCCAGTGGATTCCAAGGTATATTACCGACATAATAACCAGTGCACTGATTATCAGGGTAAAGTAGGCAAATCTTTTGTAATTCTTATGATCCCTGATAGGAAACAGAAGCATAGTAGTCAGCACAGGACCTGCGACATGACCGCTTGGGAAGCAATTATCAAGGGGGTCAAAGGCCAGCACGAACTCCAGGAGATTGGGATTTGAATAAAGCACAGGGTATGCATTGATGAGCCCGGATTGACCTGTTGTTTTCACAGGGAATAGCAAGTAAAATGTCATCATTATTGCATATGCAATAAGCATTGCCAGCATATATTGTTTGATATGTTTCTTATCGTCTCGCACAGCATAAAGAAGTGGTGTAAAAAGAAGCATGAATATGTAAAAATAAATGTAAATCACTATGAAGAACATGTCCATGGCAGGTGTTCTGAAGGTCTGAACTGCTTCCACTATTGCACCGTTCATGCTGAGTGCGCATATCAGAGGTGTGTAATCAGTAGTGAATGGATCAAGAATAGTATGGGTTGCATTTTCTATAACTATTGCCAGTAGGATAAGCCCAAGGCCAAGCACATATTTGAAATTCTTTTTAAATCCATTGAGTGCTTCCAATATAGTGATGTTCTTGAAATTACCGAACAGGTAGAGACCAATGACCAAACCTATGCTAATACTTGTAAAAAGCAATAGGAGGAACTCAGTATATGTCATGTTTTCGAAGTTCATAATCCCTTTTTCAAATAAAAGGCTATCTCTCTATGGCAAATTTGGGAAAAAACCCTGCTTATACTATATAAACGCGTAATTAGTCGATAATTATATATATTAATATTTATATGTTGAGAATAACGCAGTCGTGGCTAGGTTTAGCAAGGGATGGGTGCCCTGCTAAATAATACGATGATGGAGTTGAAGGTGTGACAAGCAGTTATCTGAAGGCCATGCAACTCACTAAGCAGCTGGAAGAAAAAGCAAAAGAAGAAAAGAAGAATCGCCAGCAAGCTGAAGATGAGATGCAAATAGCAGAAGGCATAATTAAATCTGCCAAGGTTTCTGATATCAATATAGCAAAAGCTGAAGAGCTTCTTGTTATTGCCAGTGCTTCAATTCAGGATAAGGAATACAAAGATGCGCTTAGCCAAGCAATCCAGGCAAAAGATACTGCCCAGAAATGTTTTACAGATGGTGTTCAGTCTATTATTGATTCAGTTGACAAACTTGCCGAGCTTGGAAAAGAAGTAGGTGCAGATTGCGGAGATGGCCTAGAGGTATTAGAAGAGGCAAAAAAGGCTCTTAAAGAAAAAGATTATGGAACTGCAATGGACCTGGCAAAGGAGAGCTGGGGTGCACTTGAGAAGGTTGCACAGGAGCATCTTTCCGAGACATTTTCCAAGGCCCAGTCCATGGTTGTGCTTGCGAGAAATATGGGTGAAGATGTATCTGCCAGCGAAGATATGCTGGAACAGGCAAGGAAGTCCATGGAATCACAGGATTACTTTGTGTCACTGGAGAAACTCAAGGAATGCATGGAATCTGTTGGTTCAGAACTTTCATCCCAGGTAGATGAGATTCTAGATGAGGCAAAAAGTTATTTAATCACAGCCAAGGAGCTTGATACAGACGTTGAAAAGGTTTCAGAACTCATAACTCGTACAGAGGATGAGATAACCGCCGCAAACCTTGAAGCCGCTATGAGCTCTGCCAGGCTTTCAAAGTCTGAAGCAGAAAAAACTCTTAATCGTGCAATAAGCGATGCCCTTGAAGGCCATGCATTGAAGATTCAGGAAGCCGAGCGGATAGAATCGGATGTGGACAAGTCTGTCGAGATAATGAGCATTGCCAAATCTGCTTTGAAAGAGGGCAATTATCTTGATTCTATTGAGGCCATGAAGGAGCTAGAATCTGAAATATACAATGCCCAGTTCCAGAGAGTTCTGGGGACAATATCACAATCAAGATCTAAATTCATTGCAGCAAACAAAATAGGTGCAGACCTCAGTGGAGCAATGGAATTTCTAAATAATGCAAAGAATGCCCTGAAAGATGGTGATTTCGCAATTGCCCTTGAGATGGCCAATAAGGGCGATGATGTTGTGGACGAGATAGTCGGCGAGTATGAAGACATCGAGAACACAATTGCAAGTATTGACGAGCAAATTACAATTGCACGGGAACTTGGTGCCGAGATGTCCAATGTGGATAATTCCATATCTTCTGCAAAAGAATCTCTTGAGGCAAGGGATTTTGAATCTGTCCAGGCATATGTTAAACAGGCAAAGGAAGAACTGGGCAGTGCCCTCTACTCATTTGCCACTGAATGTATTGAAATTGCAGAACTGGTAATAAGTGCCGGGGACAGGCTCGGAGCAAATTTAAAAGAGCCAGAGTCAATGATGAAACAGGCTATTGATGCAACTAAATCTGGCAATTATCAGAAGGCCATTGAGCTTTCTGCTGATAGTACCAAGCGTGCTGAAGATATTATCAAAATCCATGTGTCCAATACCATTGCTTCTGCAGAACTGGCTATATGCGATGCAGAGAATATTGATGTAAATATGGTTCAGGGGCTCTTGGACTCTGCAAAAGAGGAATTTGACAAGAATGCCTATGACAAATCCTTCGAGCTTGCAGACAAGGCACTCAATATGCTTGAGACCAGCCAATCTCAGAAGGCCAGGGCCATGGTCTCTGACCTTAACTTGGCTTTAACCGTAGCAAAGAAGATGGGCTGTGATGTTCAGGCACTTGAAAATACAAGCAATAAATGCGATGATATGATGAATAACAGGGACTTTTCCAGTGTTTTGGTTGATGCTGAAAAATCCCTCTCAGATGCAAAGAACCAGCAATATGTAGCAGCCGAGCGAATGTTTGGCGAGGGTAAACTGGCTGCCATCGAGGCCAAGAAGCTGGGAATTGATATTTCAGACATGAAAGAGGCATTAAAGAGAGCAAAGACCGCATTTTCCAAGGCCGATTTCTTCACAACCCACATGGAGAGCAAGGGGGCAAAGGATTCTGCTGAAAGACAGATTGACTTCCACCAGAAGTCCTATGATGCAATTAATCAGGCAGCCGCAATACTTGCAGAGGCCAAGAAGAACAAGGTCGATGTAAAAGAAGCAATGGCAATCCTTCTTTCTGCAAAGGGCATGTTCGAGAGATTTGATTATGAAAATGCACTCAAGGAAGCTGAGAAGGCAAAAGAGGAAACAGAAGTTATGCTGAACCTTTACACTGCAGCCAGCAAACTCAGCTTTGTTGAAGAAAGCCTTGCGCTTATGAAAGAGCTGGAGATAGAAGCTGGTGATCTTGAAGGCAATGCCCATGAGCTATCCAATCACATCAAGGCTCAAAATCAAACAGATGCATTACCACTTGCAGATAAGCTGGAGAAGGATACACTGGCAATCATCGAACCAGGAATTTCAAATTTGATATCAGCAACACAATCTACATTGATGGATGCCAAGGACCTGAATCTGGCAATCACTGCACAGGAAGAACGGCTCGAATCAGCAAGAAGTGCTTTTGGTGGTAAAAATTTCAAGGAAGCAGTTGAGCAGGCCAAGCAGGTGAAACTTGAGCTTGAAGATATCAGAAATTTCAGCAAGAAGGCAGCCATGGAACTCAAGAATGCCCAGGATGCCTTGAATGATGGTGATACTCTTCATGCTAGTATGCCTGAGTCCAAAAAATTGCTCGAGGGTGCACTCACCGAGCTTAACAATTCGAACTATCAGCAGGCAATTGACCTGGCAGTTAAAAGTGCTTCAGAATCCAGAAAGGCTATAGAAGCACATGTTTCCGATACAATAAAAGCATTCAGGGTTTCAATTGAAAAGGCAAAGCTGGAAGGAATTAATGTTAATGCGGCTGAAAAACTCATGGACAAAGCCACCGATGCTTTCAATAATAAGGAATATAAAACAGCCCTGTCAGAGGCAATGAAGAGTGAAGGTGAACTTGAGAAGGTTGGCCTCCAGCAGGAGATGGCCGAGAAGGCCATAAGCACAGCCGAAAATAAACTCAAAGAGGCAGAGGGCATAGGCATTGTATCCAAGAAAGCAAAGGCCATAATCTCCCAGGCCAGGGATGAGATGAAGAAAGGAAATTATGTCAAGGCCCTGGAACAAGCTATCCAAAGTGGGGATGAACTTCATGAGGTTAGCGAAGATTACAGTGAGACAATGGAGGCTATCCAAACTCTTAATGCCCAGATTAACTCTGCCAAGAATATCAAGGCAGATGTGGCAATCGCCGAAAAACTTCTGGCTGATGCAGAAAGTGCAAAGGCAGGCAATGATTACCGGACTGCCACCGAAATTGCCAGGGAGGGTGCTTTGGAGGCCAGGAGACTGTCCAATTCACATCTTACCACACAACTTTCAAGAACCTACAAATTAAGTGACCTTGCAAGCCAGTATAGCATAGATGTTGCAGGTTCGAGCTCACTTCTAGCAGAGGCAAAGACCTTCCTGGATACTGGCAAATTTGAAGTGTCCAGTGAGAAGATAAACACCACCTTGGAGGATATTCAGGGTAAATTAAAGGCATTCTTCGAGGACCATTATTCGCAATCAGAGCGTGCAATGGAACATGCAAAGCAGGTTGGTGCTGACATAGATGCCAGTCAGGAACTTCTGACCAAGGCAAAGGCTGCATTTGATCAGGGTAAATACAGGGAGGCTATTGGGCATGTGGAGAAATCCAAAGATGCCATAGACCTTGAGAAGGGTTTCGAGAGAGAGTTTATTGAACTTACCTACGAAGCCGATAAAATCATTTCCAATTCAAAGAAATTTGGCATCAATGTGAAGGAAGCTCAGACACTCTTTGACCAGGCAAAAGACCAGAAAGATAAGGATTATCAGATGGCACTGGCCACAATGAAAAAGACCATTGAGGTAGTAAACAATGAAGTAGATGCCTTCAGACCACAGCTTGTAGCAGACATAATTGTAGATAAGGTCCAGAAGGGAGAATGGGTTGATACAGACCTGGTTATCAAAAATCAGGGAAAGGCCCTTGCCAAGGATGTGGAAGTAAACATCATTGGAGACATTTCCATTGGTGGCTTTAAACCAATCGAGACTCTCAGAGGCGGCGGCGGTGAAATAATCCAGAAGATGAAGATGAAATTTGAGACACTTGGAGATGTTCCAGTCATAATCAAATTATCATCCACAAGAATAATGGATGGCAAGGTCTTCGAGGATGAGGTAAGCGATCATGTATTTGTCATGGAAGCAAAGGTTGAAGCAGCCAAACCATCAGTTGAATCAACATTCGAAGAATTGAAGGCCACAGTAGATACCAAGTGCGATATCTGCATGGGCAAGGCAAAAGCTGGTACAGACATAGTAAGATGCTCCTGCGGCAATGAATATCACTCTCTTTGTGCAAGAAGGTTCGGCAAGTGTACTGGATGTGGAACCGAGTATACAGAAAAGATGGACGAAACTGCCTCGGAAGATATTATAGACGATTTAGACAAGCCAACAGCAGTGAAACCGGTACCTGTAGATGAGGATGGCGATACAATAAAGGACAAGCCAGAAGAAAAACCACCAACACCTCCAGTTCAGCCACCTGCCGAAGAAAAGAAAGATGAAGCTCCAAGAGTTGCCAAGAAAAAGGTTGCTTTGAAGTTTTAATTTTTTTTATTACATCTAACAATTATGGTTTAAAATGTCCTTATAATAGAAACATTTAATTATATATGTTTATTACAGCGCCACAACCAACTTACTTGAAGGTGTCTGGATGGTAGAATTACACGATCAAACTCTAAGAGATGCGCATCAGTCGATTCTTGCGACTAGGATGAGAACGGAGGACATGCTCCCGATTGCAGAGAAAATGGACGAAATAGGTTTCTGGTCCATGGAGGTCTGGGGTGGTGCCACGTTCGATGTACCAATTCGTTTCCTTAATGAAGACCCATGGAAAAGAATGAGGGATCTGAAGGCAGTAATGCCAAACACCAAAACTCAGATGCTGGAGAGGGCAATGAACATTGTTGCTTACTGGAACTTCCCTGATGATGTTGTTCGCAGGTTTGTAGGTCTGGCTAAGAAGAATGGTGTTGATGTTTTCCGTATCTTCGACGCACTCAATGACATGAGGAACATTGAGGTTCCAATCAAGGCAGTCCTCGAAGAGGGAGGACATGCCCAGGGCTGCATAAGTTACACAATCAGTCCGGTTCACACAATTGAGAGATATGTTGATGACCTGCTCAAGCTTGAAAGCTGGGGCTGCCAGTCAGTTTGTATTAAGGATATGGCAGGCATGATTTCTCCAAAGTATGCTGATGGAATAATCAGAGGTTACAAGGATGCCGGAGGAAAGGCACCAATCGATTTACACAGCCATTATACCAGTGGAATGACCGGTCTCTCATACTGGGCCGCATGTGAAGCTGGCGTTGATGTATTAGACACTTCAATGTCCCCTATATCAGGTGGAACCGGTGGCGCTCCAACAGAGAGTGTTGTTGCAGCACTTCAGGGCACAAAATATGATACAGGTTATGACCTTGCCAAGCTTATTGAGATCAGAAAATACTTCATGGAAATCTGGCACAAGTACAGACATCTTGTTCGTCATGAGGCCATGAAGGTTGACCCATCAGTTATGGTTCATCAGATACCTGGTGGAATGCTGTCCAACCTGGTTAGCCAGTTGGAGATGCAAAAGGCATCAGATAAATTTTACTTGGTTCTTGATGAGACCGCAAAGGTCCGTGAAGAACTCGGATACCCTCCGCTTGTTACTCCAACCAGCCAGGTTGTTGGTGTTCAGGCGGTCATGAACGTTCTTTTCGGCAGATACGAGAAGATACCAAAAGAAACAATTGATTACTGTAAAGGAATGTACGGCAAGTCCCCAGGCCCAATAGACCCAAAGATTATGGAAATTGTATTGGGGCCTAACTGGAAGGATGAAGTCATTGACTGCAGGCCAGCAGACCTTGTGGACAAGAACATGTGGGATGTCAGAAAGAGTGAATTAGCAGAAAAGGCACCAAGCATTGACATGACTGACGAGAACATAATGACATACACATTGTTCCCAGAAGTGGGCTTAAAATTCCTCCTGGGCGAGGCAATTCCAGAATTTACATCTGACGAACTTCCACTTAACAAGGATCACCCAGCAACAAGAGCAATGGTGAAAAGTTTATTCCCAGAATTGCCAGATGTTTATATCGAGACAGAACCTCCAGAGGCCAGGCAGGTCGCAGGACCGGCTCCAATACCAACAGAGTTTAATGTTGAGGTAGATGGAGAGTTCTTTGAAGTTAAAGTTGAGCCAACTGGCGGATTCATAGCAGCCAGTGGAGGCGCAGCAGTTTGCCCATCATCTGGCCCAGACCCAAATGCACCTGGTATGCAAAAGACCGGATGCCAGGGAAATCTCTGGAAGCTCCAGGTCAAGGTAGGCGACAAGGTGAAGAAGGGCGATGTTGTGGCCATCCTGGAAGTCATGAAGATGGAAAGCAATGTGGAATCTGACTGGGAAGGCGAGGTCAAGGAACTCTACGTTGCAGAGGGTGACATGCTTGAGACCGGCGCTATAATGATGAGAATCGAGTGAGGGAGTCAGATGCTTAGTAAAGTACTGATTGCCAACCGCGGTGAAATCGCCATTCGAATAATGAGAGCCTGCAAGGAACTGGGAATACCAACCGTTGCAGTTTATTCAGACGCAGATAAGACTTCTCTTTTTGTGAGATATGCCGATGAAAAGGTCCACATTGGGCCAGCTCCCTCAGCAGAGAGCTATCTTGTCAAGGAAAAGATTATTGAAGCTGCATTGGACACAGGAGCAGATGGAATTCATCCTGGCTATGGTTTCATGGCTGAAAATTTCGAATTCGCTCAGATGTGCGCCGATAATAATATAGAATTCATTGGCCCGCCAGTGGATGCCATGAAGCTAATGTGCTCCAAGATTGATTCCAAGAAGAGCATGATAAAGGCAGGAGTAAATGTTGTGGCCGGTGTTACCGAGGCTATTACCGATCATGAAAAAGCCAAGGACATAGCCCATGAGATAGGATACCCAATTATGCTGAAGGCCAGTGCCGGAGGCGGTGGAATAGGTATTGTCAAGGTTGATAGTGCTGACGTGATGGAAGAAGAACTGGAAAAGGTCAGGAGATTAGCCAAATCCAGCTTCGGCGACGATGCAGTATTCATTGAGCAGTACATCCATGAACCTCATCATGTAGAATTCCAGATTATTGGTGACAAGCATGGAAACTTAATTCATGTTTATGACAGAGAATGCTCTGTCCAGCGCAGAAACCAGAAGCTTATTGAAGAGACACCAAGCCAGGCAATTTCTCAAGAGATTAGAATGGAAATGGGTGAGCAGGCAAAGCTTGCAGCAAATACTGCTGGCTATTATAATGCCGGAACCTGCGAGTTCATGTACAAGGATGGAAAATACTACTTCCTGGAAATGAACACAAGGCTTCAGGTGGAGCATCCAGTTACTGAAATGATTACTGGTGTAGATTTAGCCAGAGAGATGCTCCGGGTAGGTTCTGGACTTGAGTTGGAATACAAGCAGGAGGACATTAAGGTCAAAGGTCACTCCATTGAATGCCGTATAAACTTCGAAGACCCTGCAAATAATTTCATGCCATGCCCTGGAACCATATCCAGATATGCTGAGCCATCTGGTCCAGGTGTGCGTGTTGATTCTGGAATATATCAAGGGTACAAGTTCCCGCCATATTATGATTCAATGGGCGCAAAGCTAATAGTCTGGGCCGAGGACAGACCACGTGCCATAGAAAGAATGAAGCGTGCTCTCTGGGAATTCCAGATAGGTGGTGTCAAGACAAACATTCCATTCCATGAAGTTGTAATGAACGACCCGGTCTTCAAGGGAGGAATCTATGATACCAGCTATATTCCAAACAATAATATCATGGACAAGGTTATCAAGTACATGGAAGAAAAGAAGACCCAGGGCGGAAATAAAAAGATTGCAGCAGCAATGGCAGCAGTTGAAGCTGTTGTGGCAGCCAGCCAGTCTTGATTCTTGCCTAGCGAAATCCTAATATACAACCAGCGACCTATTATTCCCTAGGGGATAAAATGAGTAATCTTAGTAGCGGTAAGCATGGCGAGTATAAAGAACGTAAATTAGTGAAAGGAAATATAGTGGAGCTTCTTGCAAGGGGCGATGGCCTGGAAGCAGTTCGTATTGAAATAGAACCTGGCAAGACACTGGGGAAGGCCCATATTCATGAAGGCGAGGAATTCAAATATGTATTGGAAGGGACAATTGAGTTCAAGATAGGTGATTCCAAGACGATTTTGGGAGCTGGAGGCTGGCTTTTTCATGATTGTTCAGTACCACACAGTGTGGCAAATAGGACATCTAAAAAAGCATCGTATGTCACCATATCTGCCCCACCCGGCTGCATGGCTATGGCAGTAAAAATTTAGACATTTCTGCAGTTTATTAGGAGTCCAAGCAGAATAATTTCCTGATACCTAATAGTCTGAAATAAATAGGTGAATTTCATTCCCAAGTTCATGTTCGGCCGCAAGATATTTCGATATGAGACAATTGGTTCCACAAACCAGGCATTGAGAGAACTTGCCCAGGAAGGCGCAGGCCATGGAACCATAGTTGTTTCCAAGATCCAGACAAAAGGTAAAGGAAGAATGACTAGAACCTGGGAATCACCTGAGGGCGGACTCTGGATGTCTATTCTTCTTGAAACCGAAGAAAATTTTGACAATAATAAGTTCGGACTTATTCCATTGATGTCTGGCTGTGCTGTTGCAACTGCCATAATGCATGAATATAATATTGAAGCCTGTGTGAAATGGCCCAATGATGTTCTCATAAATGGTAAAAAGGCATGTGGAATTCTTGGTGAGTTACTCAATACAGACGGAAAGCAGCTGGCTATTATTGGTATCGGAATCAATGTGAACAATAAGGTTCAAGAAGGCTATGAGTTCAGCCAGGTCTCAACATCTGTACTGGAGGAAACTGGCAAGAAGAATAAGCTTGAGAACCTGGAAGAGACAATTCTCCAGGAAATCAAACATAGAATTGATATGCTGGCTGCCGGAAAATATGACGAGCTTCTTGATGAATGGCGGGAACTCTCAGGTACATTAGGCCAGAGAGTTATTATTGCCGGTCCAAAAGAGATGTTTGAAGGCCTGGCCAAGGACATTGATGAGAATGGCTCATTGATCATCGAGATGAATGATAAATCTACAAAAACTGTGAACGTAGGCGATTGCACTCATTTGGATTAAACTCCAAAGTATTGATTAAAATCGAAAATAGGTATTTGTTTTCTATACTGGCATATTTCTTTCTTCTTTGCGGCCATGTAGGTATTCCAGAGGTCCTTTCCAATGGCATCCAGTATAACGCTGTCCTTTGAAGTGGCCTCCAGGGCATGGTCCAGAATTGTAGGAAGCATTGGAGATTCCTTGCACTCGTATAGATTCCCAACAGCCTCTGGCGGGGCTTCCAGTTTCCTGCGGATACCATCAAGGCCAGCTGCCAGAATCGCAGTTGCTGCAAAATATGGGTTGGCGCTGGTGTCCGGGTTTCTTATCTCAATATTGTTATTATCGCCCTTGGCGCTGCCTGGCACACGAATTAATGCGGTACGGTTGCTCCTGCTCCAGGCAATTGCCACCGGTGCCTCGAAACCAGGAATCAATCTGCGATATGAATTAATTGTGGGATTTGTGAAAGTGCATAGTGCCGGTGCATGTTCCATGAGTCCAGCAATAACTTGTTTTGCTGTTTCATTGAGCTCTCCATTTGCATCAGAGAATGCGTTTTTCTCCCCCTCTTTTAGCATAATGTGGAAGTGCATGCCATTGCCAGCATCATGGGCAGAGGGTTTTGGCATGAAGGTCGGAAGCAGCCCCCATTCTTTACCCAGTCCCTTTGCCATGTATTTGAAATTGATAATATAGTCAGCAGCCTTCATTGCCGGGAAGTAACCGGTTTCAATCTCCAACTGACGCCTGCCAACCTCATGATGATGATATCTGATAGGATAGCCAGCTTCTTGCAGAATTTCAGAAAGCTTGTCTCTGAAATCTCTCAGTGATTCATGGACATCTGCTGACAAATATGCCTGTTTTGCCTTGACTGGATACCTGGATTTACTGTAATGGTCCAGAAAGGTGTGCATTATGTTCTTTCCGCCCCAGTCCATGTCCGCGCCCATGAAATCATTCTCCATTATGGCCTGTTCCATGTTCTCGAAGACATAGAACTCCATTTCCGGCGAAAGATACGGTGTAAGGCCCAGCTTCTCATATTCCTGGACAATCTTTTTCAGGGCACTCCGGGGACCGACTTTTTCGCCGGAATGATTTTGAATGCAGGCATGAAGTTTTACTGTTGATTCTGAAAAAGGGTCGAGCCAGTAGGATTCTGCATCTGGAATAAGGATCATATCACTTTTCTCCACAGAAGCAAATCCAACAGAGGAACCGTCAATATCTACGCCGTCCCAGGCATGTCCAGATAAGAATGACTCGGCAGGCAAAGAAATATTTCTGTGATGTCCGAAAATATCAATAAAATTAACTACTACCCAGCGTATTTCTTTTTCCTTGATTAATTGTTTTACATCAGAGATTGACATTAAGTCCCCCCTTTCATTCTATCAGGAAAACTGGATAATATTGAGGATATTTATAAAACTATCTATAATGTTTGATAATCTCATATCTTCCACAAATACTTGTCAATCTCCCACTGGGTGACCTGGGTACGATAATCGTCCCACTCCCTTGATTGAAGGTAAATCAGATTCTCAAATATGTGGGGGCCCAGTGTCTCAAGCATGAACTCGCTTTTTTTCATATATGAGATTGCATGGCCCAGGTTTGATGGAAGCGTATCAATTTTCAGTTGCTCCCTTTCTCTCTGGTTCAGCCCATAAATGTCCTTGTGCACGGCTTCAGGAGCTTCAAGCTTGTCCTCGATTCCTTTCAGGCCGGCAGCCAGCATGACTGCGAACTGCAAATATGGATTTCCAGCAGGGTCTGGGTTTCTCAGCTCGACCCGGGTTGCCTTTCCCCTGGCTGCAGGTATCCTGATAAGTGCTGAACGATTCTCTGTTGACCAGGCAATATAGGTAGGGGCCTCATAGCCAGGCACTAATCTCTTGTATGAATTGACCTTGGAATTTAGTATGGCAGCCATCTCCTTGGAGTATTTCAAAAGCCCAGCAATGTACTGCGTCGCTGTTTCACTGAGCCCTTCTGGCCCATTCTCATTGTGGAAAGCGTTCTGACCATTGTTCATCAGGGACATGTGGGTGTGCATTCCAGTTCCATTTACCCCGTATATCGGTTTTGGCATGAAAGTTGCGTGAAGGTCATACTTCAGTGCAATTATTTTTGCCACATATTTGAGGGTAACAACTCGGTCTGCAGTGGTCAATGCATCAGCATAATGGAAATTTATCTCATGCTGGCCGTATGCAACTTCGTGATGTGATGTGTAAATTTCAAATCCCATCTGGTCCAATGTAGCGCAAATATCTCCACGCACGTCCTCGGCCAGGTCCAGGGGCGATAAGTCAAAATATCCTCCTCTATCATTTGGAATTGTGGTTGGTTTGCCATCCTCTCTCTTGAACAGGAAGAATTCGCATTCAGGGCCAGTGTTGAATTGGAAGCCCATTTTTTCGGCCTTGTCCAGCATTTTTTCCAGAACATATTTGGGGTCACCAGGGAACCGCTCTCCATCTGATCTGTAAATCTCACAATTTATCTTGGCTGTTTTTCTCTTCTCCAGAGTATCTGGCAGTAAAGCAAATGTTCTTGGAATTGGCTTTGCAATCTTATCTGATTCCCGAATGGTTGCATAGCCGACAATTGATGAGCCGTCAAATGCTATTCCATCATGCAGCACCTCTTCGAGCCTTCTGGTGGGTATAACAATATTCTTTGGAGTGCCCATTATATCAATTAGCTGGAGGCGTATATATTCTATCTTGTTCTCAGTAGCCAGTTCAAGAATCCTCTCCTTGCTAGGTGCCATACAACCTGCAATAACTAACGATATTTAGATATTGTTATCTTTGAATTACAACAGAAATAAATATCACATTCAGGATTACCATACAATGACATCCAAGGTTTATTTTGCACCGTTCAGGGCCAAGAAGAGTTCAGAAAGTCTCGTGAATATGGTCAATCGACTTTTTGAGAAAGCAGGCTTTGATGAATGCATTTCTGAGAATGACCTCACAGCAATCAAGGTCCATTTTGGGGAGTCTGGAAACACTACCTTTTTGAGTCCCGTTTATGTAAAACAAGTTGTGGATTCTGTGAAAAAGGCAGGCGGCAATCCATTCGTCACTGATGCGAACACACTTTATTTTGGCTCCCGATCAAATGCCGTTGACCATCTGAATACTGCGACCCAGCACGGTTGGTTGCCCGGTGTCATCGGAGCTCCTGTGATAATTGCCGACGGCCTGATTGGAAGGGATTCTGTGGAAGTGGAAGTGAATTTAAATCACTTTAAAAAAGTTACACTGGCCTCTGCCTGTGTCAATGCAAATTCTCTCATGGTGGTATCACATTTCAAATGCCATATGGTAGGCGGAATAGGCGGTGCAATCAAGAACCTGGGAATGGGCTTTGGTACAAGGGCAGGTAAACAGCAGATGCATTCAGATTTGAATCCAAAGGTTGACCCGGAGATTTGTATCGGCTGTGGCAAATGCGCAAAATGGTGTCCTAAGGAGGCAATAACCATCACCGACGGTAAGGCATACATTGACCCGGAAACATGCTACGGATGCGGAGAATGCCTAATTACATGCGTTCCAAAGGCCATAAAAATACAATGGGACTCCTCTGCTCAGTCACTTCAGGAAAAGATGGTGGAATATTGCATGGGCGCAATCAAGGGCAAGGAAGGAAAGGTTGGGTACATGAGTTTTGTCATGAATGTTACCCCTCACTGCGATTGTGTTGGATGGAGTGACGCTCCAATTGTGCCGGACATAGGAATACTGGCTTCAAAGGACCCTATTGCACTGGACCAGGCATGCGCAGACATGGTGAACCAGGAAAAGGTAAATCCAAATTCCAGAATTGTTGAAGGCGTGAAAAAGGGCCTGGACAATATCCGGGCAGCTAATGACCTTGACTGGACCTATCAACTAGAGTATGGTGAGAAGATTGGGCTGGGTAGCAGGAAGTATGATCTCATATCAATCTAATATATTGTATAGGCATAAACTCTAAATGCCTTTAGCTACATTACTATAATTGGAGATGGGTTGCATATTTATCCCTATCCCGAGAGGAGATATATGAGGCGATTCTTTGTTGTCTGGCTCAGCGTATTGATTGCATTCAGTGGTGCGTTTATCTCTTTCAATCCAGGAGAGACTGCGGGTGAAAAGAGCCAGTCTGCAGAACCCTTGGCTCCCAGTTCCCCCATAAGAATTAATTCAAATATCCAATTCGCAGCCTATGCCTCCTCAGGTGACGGCAACCCAGGCACCCCCTGGGTGATAGAGAACCTTGAGATTGAAGCAGCAGGCTTTGGGTATGCAATTTATATCGGAAATACCACAGACCACTTCAGAATAATTCATTGCAGCTTTTCCAATGCCAGCGGGGGCTCTGGCAGTCCGTACTTCACAAACACTGGTGTCACGCTTTTCAATGTGGTCAATGGCAATGTGACCAATAACACAATGAATGGCAATGTCGGAAATGGCATTTACCTCAACAACTCCAACTGGTGCCAGTTCACACTGAATGACATAACAATGAACGGATATGGTCTGAAATCTGATAATGGGACCCACAATAACACGATTTATCACAATAATTTTCTGATAAACACGGTCCAGGCCTATGATGATGGTTCAAATGTCTGGAACCTCACCTCCCCAACCGGAGGCAATTACTGGTCTGACTGGACAAACCCTGACAATAACTTTGATGGATTTGTTGACAATATATATTCTGTTCCAGGTGGTGGAGAGAGCGGAGATATACCAGCTGGATACTATGATGCAGCGGCTGGAAAGGTCGGGGACGATTTGAAAGATGCCCTTCATATTATAATTAGGAATCATACGGAAAAAAGTTATGACAATTTATGGACAATTTTACCAGAATCTGATGAAGATCCGAACAATTCTGATAATTTTATTTTGCTTTATACGGGACGGTCAATACCAAAAACTTCTGTATATCCAGATTGGAACAGAGAACATGTATGGGCAAAATCCCACGGTGATTTTAGTGAGACACCTCCAGCGGGTACAGATGCCCACCATTTGCGACCGTCTGATGTTTCTGTGAACTCTGATAGAGGTAATCTAGACTTTGACAACGGAGGCGTTCAAAATTCCGAAGCAACCGAATGCTATTCTGATTCAGATTCATGGGAACCCAGAGATGCGGTTAAAGGGGATATTGCAAGAATGATGTTTTACATGGCTACAAGGTATGACGGCGATTCATGGGATAATGTGGGATTAGATCTAGAACTTGTTGATTATGTACCAACTTCCGGGTCAATATTCGGAAAACTTTCAACTCTCTTAGAGTGGCATATTAATGACCCAGTTGACGATATTGACAGGCACAGAAATGAAATTGTCTATTCAAATCAAAACAATAGAAATCCGTTTATCGATCATCCCGAGTATGTGGATTCCATATGGGGCTCAGGTAATCCCCCGGTCACAGGCGGCGGAGGGGGCACTAATAGGGATTACTTACCCTTTGCCTCTCAAGAAGGCTGGAACGCTCCTCCTGGACCAGTACATAATATAGACCAGGGCACAGACCATCACATGATACAGTGGGCAATCGACAATGCCACCTCTGGAGACAGGATAATGGTTGATGATGGCACATACTTCGAGAACGTTGTTATTGATGTGCCAGTGACAATTACTGCAACAGCAGGAAATGTAATAATCGATGGTGGCGGCTCCGGAACTGTAGTCGAGATACTTGCAAATGGCGTCGAGCTCAGCGGCTTCGAGATAGTCAATGGCGGAGCACTGGCAACCGATTGCGGCATCAAGCTGAACAATGTTGATCTCTGCAATATCGAAGACAATAATATCACTGGAGTTTACAATGGCATATTTCTGACATCTGGGTGTGACAATAATACCCTTGAGAACAATACAATTTTCACAACCGAGTTGGGCATGAACGTTCAGGGCTCCTGGAATACGATTTTCCACAATAATTTCCTTACCAATACGAACCACACCAAGGATGCCGGCCTCAACACTTGGGACATGGGATATCCCGTGGGAGGCAATTTCTTCGACAACTGGACAACTCCTGATGCAAACATTGATGGATTCGTCGATGACCCGTTCATAATACCAACTGGTGGTGGAGGCGGTGTTCCACTTGACCTGGAAGGATATCGCATTGAGCAGTATGACTCGACCAAGACCACTACAATCCCCCCTGCCATGAGCATAGAACCAGGCGGTTATTTGATAATTGCTAGGGACTCCACTAAAAGCACTTTTGAAACTCACTTTGGCATAACTCTGGGTTCCAACGTGCTCTACCTTGACAACGCCGATCCAATCAGCTCCAAGGGGACGGCCCCCGCTCTCAATGGAGATGAAACCTATGAGCTCTATGACGACACAAATACCCTGCTTGATGGCCAGACAGGCCAGCCTTTCACATCCGGTACTTGCCAACGGATTAGTGCAAATCATGACGGGTCACTCGCCACTAGCTGGGTGATCAGTGCGGATGCTGACATCACCGCCACCCCAGGTTCAGGGATTAATGGGGATGAAACTGCTGGATTGGTTATATCCGAGTATGCCGAGCCTTCAGTCACAGGCTGTGAGTTTGTAGAACTTTACTACGATTCTCCATCTTCTGGTGGTGTTGTAAGCAACAATCAGGACAACTGGCCATTCACAACAGAAAATAGTTGGATTTCTGCACCCCTGCCATCATATGCTATTTCTCTGGAACAAGGATGGAATATGGTTTCTGTGCCTTGGAAGCAGGTAGACACCTCAATTACCTCAGTATTATCTTCAATTGATGGAAAATGGGACAGAGTAGCCACATATAATGACACACTTATGAATCCCTGGCTAACCTATGGATTGGACAGGTCACCCTCACTCAATGACGCTTTCGGCCTAGACAGCAATATGGGATTCTGGATAAATGTAACTAATTTAGATGTTACCCTGTATGTTTACGGTGCTTCAGAGCCATCTACTACAATAAATCTGAAAATTGGATGGAATCTTGTAGGTTATCCTTCTGGAACAGATAGACTGGCGAGTACCACGCTGCCTGGTTCAGTTGATATTATTTCGGTATTTAATAAGACTCAGCCATCTTTAATTAGGGATGAAACTGACCTCAGCTCAGTCACAATGGCTGCTGGAAATGCCTACTGGGTTCATGTAAATGCTAATGTTGACTGGGTTGTTGATTGGTAGGCTGGGAAAATATTATTACCCTGTGCCAATTCACCAGTTTGCATTCGCCAACATATCGAAATGCGAACATTTCGCGGCTGCGAGGATTGCTAACGTATTCCTCTGGCCTCGTTGTACTGCACCAAAACCGAAACACAAATGTGTTTCGTGGCCTGAAGGAAAACCTATGGTTCTCCTCCTCGCCTCGATGTCACTCTTGTTCCATCTCGGGCGCGTGGCCTAGCTAGGATATGGCGACAGCCTCCTAAGCTGTATATCGAGGGTTCGAATCCCTCCGCGTCCGCTTCTTTTAATTTTAATTCAAGAGAATATAATTTAATAACTGGCTATACCCCATAATATACTATATACAATATGCAAAGTAATATATAAGACCAGATTATCGGGAGGTTACTCAAATCATACAACTGGTGAATAGAATGAAGTGGCTCAAGAAAGATAGTTCTGAAGATGTCCAGGAAACGATTGCAGAGTCGCAACCGGAACCGGAGCAGCCTACTGAACAGATTGAAGTAGAAAACTCTGACCCGGAAGCTCTTGAGCAACCAGTAGTACCCATGCCAGTATCTCCCGAGGAAGAAATTCCTGAAGAGGTACCAGAGACCTTTGAGACCGAAGATGAAAACATTGATGAGTCTGATTCTTTGGAGTTCAAGGACGAAACAGTTGATACAACACCCACACAAACAGGCAGACAAAGCAGAAGACGCGATAGAAAGGAAGAAGATGTTCCAAAGGAAACAAAGAAGCCAGGCTTCAATCCACTTACAACCTTCGCAAGAACATGGATTGGAAAGAACTGGAAGGTAATGGCAATCCTTGTTTTCATATTCTGTCTTGCATTATTTGTCAGGTCTTATTATGGTGTTGTGCCTGCAACTGAAGATGGGTTTATACTATCTGGTGGTTCTGACTCGTATTATCACAACTTTGTGATAGATTATGCATCCGATACTGGGGATCATCATTTCTGGGATGACATGCTAAATTATCCACTGGGTACAAGGAACCCACGTCCCCCACTCTATGACTGGTCAGTCACACTTGGTGGCCTGGCTCTTTCACCATTCTTCGAAGATGGCCAGTATGAGGCTACATTCTATGTGTTCATATTCTCAACAGCATTCTGGGGTGCATTGACAATCTTCCCAACATACTTCCTTGCCAGAGAGGCATTTGGTAAGAGAACCGGAATGATTGCAGCATTCTTGCTTGCAGTTATGCCTGGTCACATTCAAAGAAGTGTTCTCACAAACGCTGACCACGACGCAATGGCTCTGTTCTTTATTGTTACAACCTTTTTCTTCTTCTTGAAGGCATTGAAATTAATGGAACAAAAGGAATGGATTAGCACCTGGCGCAAACCAGATGCCATATTTAGTGGCGTGAAAGATTTGGTTCAGACTAATAGGGTTCCAATTCTCTATGCAGTTATGGCTGGCCTATCTCTTGCCGGCGTTGCCCTGATATGGAAAGGTTATGCATATGTCATAGTTCTTATGACTGCCTACTTCCTCATCCAGTTATTGATAAATAAATTCCGTAATATTGATTCATTCGGAGTTCTGGCAATCTATTTTGTGGCTGTTGGAGTTGGTCTGCTTATTGCGTTCCCATATTACTTCCAGTCCCTTCAGGTACCAAGCTGGTTCGATACGCCATTTTACATGTTCCTGGGTGCAACTGCCTTTGCTCTTGCACTCATAGTAACAAGAAAGCTCCCTTGGATACTGGTTTTCTCCGGTATGATAGGTATTGGACTAATATCGGTACTTCTGCTTGCAGTAATTACCCCTTCACTTCTGGACACACTTGTTAGTACTGTGGCTAGTGGTGCAGGTTATTTCATTCAGAACAAACAGTATCAGACAATTGCAGAGGCGCAGGCACCTCCATTCAGTAATCTGGCAATGTCATTCGGAATGTTCACGTTCTGGTTGTCGTTCATAGGAATTGCATGGGCTGCCATCCAGCTACCAAAATCATGGAAGTCGGATTTCACCTTTATCACTTTGTGGACAGCTATATCTATTTACATGGCAGTCACAGCAGCAAGATTTATGTTCAATGCAGGGCCGGCCTTTGCCATAACTGCTGGATGGATTATTGCATTGCTCATAACAAAAATGGATATCAAGAAGTTCACAGACAACATGAAAAGATCTGCACAAGCTCACATGTCCACACAGTTCAAAATGGGTATGTTGGTTTCCACTGCACTTCTTGTTGTATTGTCTCTAGTATTGTTCCTAATATCCAATGCTGCATATCCTGTCTTTGTAATCGGTTTTGCTGCAATTATTGGAATATACATGCTGAACCTTATAGCTGAGACAAATCCAAACAGGACATATAATCTATTAACCGCATTGATACCCATCTCAGGCGCATTGTTCTACATCCTTTCAGAATTCTATACTGATTGGGAGTTCACAAGTGCCACCCACGGATTCTTACTGTTTGTTCTACTATTCGGATACTTCGTTCTTTATATGAACATCCGGAAAACCAGATTCACTTTTACAGCAGGAATTGTATTCCTGGCATTCTTCGTTATAATGCCAAATGTCTGGGGCGGCCTTGATGCAGGTATTCCTTACGAAGTGAAGAATGATTATGACCTTGAGATCTATGAGTCTGCTCCTATATTCATGCAGCCATCCAATTATGACCCAATAAACGGTACAAACTGGTTCCTTGGTGGATTTGGTTATTCACTGCCACTGAACAGTAGATATTGGCCTGCTGCTTATGATTGGCTTGCCACTCAAGACACTGAAATTTACCCTGCCTCCGAACGTCCTGCGTTCCTGAGCTGGTGGGATTACGGGTTTGAGGTAGTCAATGAGGGGGACCACCCTACAGTTGCAGATAATTTCCTTGGAGGTCACCAACTAGCTGGTAATTTCATAATGAGCCAGAGTGAGGCAGATGCCATATCATTGCTCTGTGCCAGAATCCTTGAAGGAAACTGGAGAAGAAATTACGAGGGTGTAGAGAATCATTTAGACATAGAAATTGAGAGCATGATGCAATCATATGGTATTGATGTTAATGTTCTGAATGATTATCTTGAGAACCCTGGAGATTATGTTGATGACATATTAGCACATCCTGAGATATACGGCCCAAGAGATGATATAATTCAGGAGAAGAATGCCCGTTATATCTTGCTAAGGGTATTGATAACCAATGAACTTGACGAAGAGGGTGTTGTAAACCTTTACAATGATCTTTGTGAATTTACTGGTAACTCGATTAGATACTTTGGAATTGACAGTCGTCTTTTCCCATTCTCCGCAGACAATACTGGAATCTTCTATGCTCCAGCAAAACTTTCTGACCACAGGATAGATGATATTGGCAATCAGCCATATGATTTCTGGGAAATCAAGGCAATTGGAGAATTTGGTGGTGAATATGATTTGGATGATATACCAATGGATGTCCAACTTGATCAAGAAAATCCCTACAAGATTATCTATAATGATATGTTCTACAATTCAATGCTATACAAATGTTTCATTGGCTACAGTGGAGAAGATGTTGGCCGGGGTGAGGACGCAGGAATTCCAGGTCTGACTGAATCAATGGCCACTGAAGCAATAATGCCTGGTTGGAATATGACCCATTTCAAACTTGAACACAGAACAGCCTACTGGAATCCATATGGAGCAGAAGAAATTCAAAATCACACGGATGCATGGCAGGCAATGAACTTCTGGGATGCATATGAAAGGCAAATGACCGGTGATGGTATTTCTGACCTTAGCGACCGTTCCAGCCTTTATCAGGGCGTAATGATGTTGAAATACTATGATGGTGCCATAATAAGCGGCAAGGTAACCATGGAAGACGGTACACCCCTTGGTGGCATCGCAATTACAGTAACAGATGATTTCAGCATACCTCATCAGAGAGTTGTTACCGATGAGAATGGAAGTTATTCTATTATTGTACCATATGGTGACATAACTCTTACAACTTCCATTGGCCCAATGGATCCAATGAGCCTTATAGGTTCTGAGTTGAACTTAACTTCAATGCATATCGAAGACTACCAGGCAATGAGAGAAGATGAAGATAGGGACAATAATGGAAAGCCAGATTATCTCATTGACCAGGACATAATAATCAATAGTGGAGACTTTGCTGGTATATCTTATTGGGACATAGATGGTGATGAAGCCTTTACTGATGAAACAGATCAGTTACTACCTGATGTGGAAATACACATGAATCATAACAGCATTGATTTTGATATAATATCTACATCAGATGATAGAGGGATTTTCAATATCAGCTCACTTCCACCTGGCGGATATTCTGCAACATTATCTGTGGCTGGAACCAGCTTGACAACCGTAAGTATAATAATCACAAGTGGTCAAGTTAACACAGATCAGTTTATTGTCCCCTCAGTTTCCATGAGCGGGACAGTAACATTTATTGATGGCACCCCGGTTGATTTCGCGAATGTGAACCTATTTTCACCAAGTGAGGAGATATATTTCTCAGTCCAGACTGATGAATTTGGCAACTATACATTTGAAAATATAATTCAAGGCCTCTTCACAACACAGGCCTATGTTGAGGGATATGCCAGTAATTTGCAGAGCGTAGAGGTTGTCCCGGGAGAGAACAATACAAATGATTACATATTGTTCGAATCATCATACCTATCTGGAACATTAAGGCTCCCTGATGACACACCAGTTCCAAATGGAAAAATGAGGTTAACTGGATATACTGACTTTATATTGACAACAGATGAATTTGGTAATTACTCTGCCTGGATTGAAAATGATATATACAATCTATATTCTGAATGCACTATTAGTTCTTCAACATATGCAGTAAACACAAAATTGATAGTTGATGGGGATGCCCGGGCTGAGATCTATCTCCAGCATGGAACAATGCTTAATGGACACATATCAAATCAATATGGTGCTTCTGCAGGCAGCTTGCCAATTTACATAGAGGAAGTTGCCAATGGATATTCAATGATGGTATACTCTAATGCACAGGGTGATTATACAGTGAATATTCCAAAGGGAGAGTATGTCATCCAGATATCTTCTAACAACTATGTGTTCTACAAGACTCAGGATTTCACTACTGCCTCATATAATATGGACATTACAGTTCTGGCAGGCACACCAGTCTCGGGTGCTATCTCTTGGGATGGCATTGGACTTGAGTATGCAAGTGTTATTTTCAAAGAACCATCAGGTGAATTTGAAGGGGCAATCACAGATACTAATGGAACCTTTTCCATAAATCTAAAGCCAGATGTTCAGTATCAAGTAATGATAAGCAAGTTAGGATTTGAACTGATTGAACTGGGTACATTCATGGCTGACGAACTGTCAGATGGCATATTCAAGAGTATGGTTCCAGTAAAATTGCCAATCGTTGGAACTCTATCTCTTGATGACACACCACTCGAGAATCAGAATATAATTCTCAAATTCCAATCAACAACCAATGAATCAAATTACAAAGAGATTCAGGTAGGAAGGGATGGAAACTATAGTGGAGAACTTGGTCCTGGCCAGTATTCAGTTTATTTCATACAGAATATATCTCAGAATAATGATTCGCTAGTTTACCAGATAGACGATAATTATGAATTTTCTACTGGTGTTTATGATGGAAGGTCAATAGAACTTGATCTAAACGCAAAGATTAGACAGAACTTTGATATCTCTGTTATTAGCGATTACCCTCTGAATTCAAATATAACTTTTGAGAATGGTCCAGAATATAGAAGATATTATGTGAACAATGGTTCAGGAAATTTCTATATCATGCCAGGCAGCTATGTGGTAAAAGCATCATATGCAGATAATAGTACAATCTTTGTTGGTATGAACGATGTTATTGTGTCTGAAAACTCAAGCAGCATTTCTGTAGAAATCAGAGATGCAAGAGTGCTTAGAGGAGATATTGTGTATGGCACAGAAGCAATGCCTTCACAAGTTATAATCTTTAATGATCAGAACAGTAATGGCTCAATAATCGTGAAAACTGATGAGGTTGGAACATTCGAGGCAGTACTGGAATTAGATGGATTATATGACCTTGCAGTTGACTTCGTGGCATATGATGGCGATGATATGAAGGCATACCATTACTATGCAAACGAATCCATGAATGCTAATACCAGTTCTTCTCTATCAATTTTTCTGGAGCGAGAAGACCATTACACGGTTATTTCTGGTAACCTATCAAACGGTGCAGCAGGCGTTGAAATAGTGTTCTATTCACTTGAGGAGGAATTCACAACAATTACTGATTCACTTGGCCATTATGAAATTGCCTTGAAACCAAATGTTTACACAGTACATATCCATGACCAGTTCTCTCACAACACCTATCTGGATTTACTAATAGTTGATTTGGATTCAATAAATGTAGATTTTGATATGGAAAAGGGATATAGAATATTCGGAACTGCCTACTATGGCCTTAACCAGTATGGAATTACTGAACTCCTATTCCAGTCAAACATAAGCCTAATCCCAACATCTACCGATGAGAATGGTTTCTATGAAATATGGTTGCCTGCAGGAAATTACGCAGTGTCCAGTTCAGTAAATGCCAAGGTTGATGGTGTCTCAATTCGTTATAATGTCAGCAAGACCTTTGAAATAGTCGATAGTGGCAATCAAATGAATCTGGCAATGTCAATGGTTGAGGACCGAAACGTTGATTTAACCTATGACATAGGCCAATTGAAGGAGACGCCAGACAATTCTACTGTGACCTACAAATTTGATATAAGTAATCTTGGAAATATACAAGATACCTACACAATCAGTGCTACAGGAGGAAATCCTGATTGGATATTTGAACTTAACAAGTATGAAGTAACTATTGATGCAGGCCAGGATAGCACTGCCTCCATTACTGCGACAATTCCAGAAGGCGCTAAGATTTCCCAAAACGCAATTAATCTGGCGGTAGTGTCAAAGAATGACCCAACCGTTTCATCAAGTGAGATTATCAATGTGGATATCAAGCAAACATATGTCCTGGCAATAGAGCCACTTGCAAGTTCCCCTATATTCATGAACGATGTAATATCCTCTGTATTTGCAGCCAAAAATAATGGCAATGGTGATGACAAAGTCACACTGTATATTGGAAATCTAGATGATTTAGCAGCAAATGGATGGAAGGCTGAACTTGGTGCTGTTGATGGAGCAGAACTTCTCAACGACAATACAAGATTATTCAACTTCAGCATAGCTTCTGGCGGTGTTTCAGATATCCCAATCACCATAACGCCTATTGCAGAAAACCCATCTAGGCAGGCAAGTGTGCTTATAACAGGTTACTCTGAAAGTGGCAGCTCAGCACCAACATCCCAATACATAATACTGAGATATCCAGAACTTCAGATATACACAGACAATGTGACCATTATTGGTGAAGAAGTTTCAACAATTGCAGCTGGTGATGAAATGACAAATGCTGGAGTCATGGTGATGTCAGTTAGCGTTGCACTTGGACTATTCTACTATGCCAGAAAGAAGAGGTGGATAAGGTGATTGCAATGAGTTCAAGAAATATTATAAAATCATTTGTCGCGATTCTACTGATGTCAGTGCTGTTAATGCAGATTATACCTCCTGCCCTGGCACAAACCAATACAACAGGTATTCGTGTTGAGTTGAACGGACCTTCCGTCATTGGAACTCTCCGTGGCGGAGATTATACAGGAACCATTATTGACCCAGATAACAGGGAATGGAGCTACATGGTGTATGTTGATGGAGCCAATATTTCCGGCGCATCCCCACTGGAGCCAGAGGCAGTTAATGGAACAATAAGCCCAGGAAACTATACCTTCTCATTCAATATAACTGGCATGTCAAAAGCAGGAGAACTTGACATTCATGTAAATTGCACATCTGGAACCCTTTACTATGAAAAGGTTCAGCCAATTATTGTCGTGGCACCTATCCATATAAGCGCGGAGATTAAGAATCCCTCCAATGTAATGGTGAATAATGTTACGGTTCGATTCCTGGTAGATGAGGTTGAGATAGACCATCAGTTAATCAATTCTATTCCTGCCATGCAGACAACAACAACATCCTCTGAATGGATTGCAACAGACAAGGAACCAGGATGGCATGATTCTAAAATATTAGTTGATCTCAATGGCGATGGGGTAATTGACCTTGAGGCAGGAGACATGATTGTCGAGGACCGTTTCTACATAGAAGGCGGAAGTGACTGGATATTTGCTTTGACTGTTCTTGTTGGATTAACTATCCTGATAGTAGGTTTTGGTCTTATCACCAGAAGGAAGATTCGGTAGGATAATACCCAAAATATTAATTCCTATCACGCTCATGTTGATTAGGTTAGATGAGAGTCCCTCAAATTGACATGATTGGCCGTAAGCCAGAAAGAGAAATAATAGATAAAGCATTCAAAAGAACTCTTGAGAGCCAGGGCCAGATTCTTCTGATTAATGGAGAGGCAGGTATTGGAAAATCCACGCTGACGGATTATCTTGATAATATTGCTACAGAATCAGGAATTCCCATATGTAAAGGCGAGTGCACAATTCAGGATGCTGGCATCCCTTACCAGGGATTTCAAAGGGCACTTTGCGATATTGCCGAAGATGCTCTTTTCAGCCTGGAAGATTTTGCCTATTTTGATGAAGTGTTTCTGATAAGCAAGATAGGTCTCTTGATTTCTCACATTTCAAGGTCAAAAGATGAGGGAATTGACGAGGATATACTTGGTTCAATGCTAACTGCAGTTCAGGACTTTGTAAAGGATTCATTTGGAGATGGAGAGGCCGAAGAACAGAAAGGCGGTCTGGGAAAGCTTGAATACCTGAACACAAAGATTACAATTGAGCACGGCGACCTTGTATACCTGGCAGTTGTAACCTCCGGGGATGAACATCCAGATATGAAAAAGGATATAAAGAAATGCCTCAACAATATTGAGGAAACCTATTTTGACCTTCTAATGGACTGGGATGGAGATTTAGACTCATTATCCGGCTCAATTGGTATTATTGAGGGCCTGGTGGAAAAAAAATATCGAGTCAAACGTTCCCTTGAGAACATAAATCTTGAAGTGGAGAGATTGAAGGTTCAGAATCGGATACATGAGATACTCGAGTCCAATGCATCAGAAAAGGGGCTGCTGCTCATACTTGAAGATATTCACTGGGCAGATGAGTCCACCATACTGGCACTGCCTTTTCTTGCCAGAAATCTGATTGAACAGAAGATAATTATGTGCTTGACCTA
>DAOVXH010000145.1 GCA_030636255.1 Methanomassiliicoccales archaeon | reverse complement strand
CTACATGGGATTATTGCCCTATGACATATTCAGGTTGAGGCCGTGGTGGCGGCAGCTGTTCAAGACAGGTAAAATCCTCCATGAGAAGTCAAATTTTGATGCGGTCCATTGCCATGACCTGGACACGCTTCCAGCCGGTGTTCAGCTAAAGAAAAAGCTTGGAATAAAACTGGTATATGATGCCCATGAGATATGGGGTTACATGGTTGCCAGGGACATTCCACAATGGTGGGCCAATCATTTTTTGAGAAAGGAGGAAAAATTAGCTCCCCTGGCAGACCAAATTATCACAGTTGCTGAACCACATGAGTCATATTTCAAGAAGATGGGATGTAAAAAGATAATACTGGTAAGAAATAGTAAACCACTGGCCAGTAAAGAATATCAGGCTCCATCAAATAAGGTGTTCACATTAATTTACATAGGCGGATTGAACAATTCCAGGTTCCTCCTGGAGGCAATTGACATATGCAAAGGTCTCGAGAACATTCATTTCACCATAGCTGGTTTTGGTTCAACAGAATCCGAAATAAAAGAACAGGCCAGAAAGATTTCCAATGTGACTTTTTTGGGCAAAATTCCAATGTCTGAAGTGTTACCACTCACAATGAAGGCAGATGCAATTCACTGTGTTTTCAACCCATCCAACAAGAATAACCAGGTTGGTCCTCCGAATAAGATATTCGAGGCAATGGCAACAGGCAGGCCAGTATTAGCCACAAAGGGCATTTACAGCGGAGACCTGGTTGATAAATATCAGATGGGCCAGACTGTGGAATTTAATAGTGAGGATTATACAAAGGCACTGATAAGGCTCCGTGATGATTCTCAACTCCGGGAAAAGCTTGGAAGAAATGCCCTTGAGGCAGCCAGAGGAGAATTCAACTGGGGAGTTCAGGAAGCACGACTTCTTAACATCTACAAGAACCTGGGGGTAAACAATGCATAAGGAATCCCTGAAAAAATTAGACCGCTGGATAAGGCAAAATGGCTGGGCTGGCTATGACCCATATGACATTAAAGGACAGCAGCCATTCATCATGTTTTCCAAATCAAGATACGCAGGCTTTGCCAGTGACAAGATGCTTGGCAGATTCCCAATGGGGACCCGCCGTTTCTTCAGAGTTAACAAGGAAATCAATGCAAAGGCAATGGCCTTGATGGCCAGGGCATATCTGCGATTATTCAAGAACTCAGGTCATGAGGCCTACAAGAAGCTGGCCCTGGAATGCCTTGATTGGCTGGAAAAGAATCCCTCAGCAGGACATTCTGGCAAATGCTGGGGTTATCCATTTGACTGGCAGTCCCGTGTATTTATTCCTAAAAATACCCCTTCAATAGTTGTCTCAAGCATCGGGGCACATGCATTTCTGGATGCCTATGAGATACTGGGCGATAAAAAATACCTTGATGTTGCAAGAAGCACATGCGACTTTATCATGAAGGATTTGAACCGGGATGAGGATGATAATTCACTATGTTTCAGCTATACTCCAGTGGACAATTTCCACGTGCACAATGCCAATTTGTTTGGCGCTTCGGTCCTTGCCAGGGTCGGTGCAATTACCAGTGAGGATGAGCTAAAGAAGCTTGCCATTAAAAGTATCACGTTCACAATGAACCTTCAGAACAATGACGGTTCATTCTATTACTGGGCTCCGCCAGACAAGCTGTTCAAGCTGGTGGACAATTATCATACTGGCTTTGTTCTGGAAAGTCTGAATGTCAGCCGCAGGGCATTGGGACAGGATTTCAAATTCAATGCAGAGCTGAAAAAAGGTCTGGATTTCTATGCAAAGGAGCTTTTCAGTCCTGCCGGTGAGGCCATAATTTCAACCAAGGACAAGTATCCAATAAACATCCACAGTTGCGCCCAGGGAATTATCACGTTCATGGAACTGGCAGACTTTGATGATACACACAAGGAAATTTCTTCAAAAGTTGCCAGCTGGACAATAAAGAATATGCAAGATGAATCAGGATACTTCTACCACCTGATAAATGAAAAGGGCCGTGTGGATAAAACACCCTATATCAGATGGGGGCAGGCCTGGATGTTGCTTGCTCTCTCTTCCTTGCCAGAGGAGGCGGTAAAATGACCACGCACATTATCATATCCATAGATTATGAGCTATTCGGCAATGGCACTGGAGATGTCATGAAGACCATGATTCAGCCCACTGATGAGATACTGAAAATCCTTGAAAAACACGGTGCAAAGCTAACCATATTTGCTGAAATGCTGGAATACTGGGCAATGCAGGATGCCATTAAAGATGGAACACTGCCTACAGAAAAATATGACCCATGCCAGGCAATTGAAAAGCAGTTGAAAAATTCCATAGCAAAGGGCCATGATGTTCAGTTTCACATGCACCCCCAATGGATTGATTCAAAGTACCAGAATGGCAAGTGGAAATTAAATAACCAGTACTGGAAAACACCTTCTGTTCCAGGAGGCCTTGGCAGTATTGATGACTCCAAATCCTTAATCGGTCTATTTCACAGGGGCAAGACAGAGCTCGAGGCACTGTGCAGGCCCATGAATGAAGATTACAGATGCATTGGGTACAGGGCAGGAGCACATTGTATTCAACCACACAAAACAGTGTTCCAGGCAATGGAGCAGACAGGATTTCTTGCAGACTCCACGGTATTTCCAGGGGGGCAGGAAAATAAAGGCTACACAGTATATGATTTCCAGGATGTGAAAGACCACAATCCATATCGGCCGTCCCTGGATAATATTTCCAAGCATGATTCATCTGGAAAAATACTGGAGCTTCCACTTTATGCTGAAAATATATTATTGTCTAAATTATTGGGCTACAGAAATAAAAATCTTCCTGTGCAGACTGTCAGTACCAGTTCCGCCCCACCCCAGACCCAGCAAAATAAAAAGAAATTTTCATTATACAGAAACAAAAGATGGGACTATGACCAGCTCAATTCAAAGGGAATGAGCGAAATGCTGGACCGTGCATTGAAGACCAGAAAGGGCAAGACAAATATCCTGGTCATGACAGGCCATGCCAAGACCTTCAATAATTCCCAGGGACTGAACGATTTTCTTAAATATGCCTCTGGTATTGCGGAATCGCAGCCAGACATAAAGTTTTCAACCATGCAAACAGCAGTTGAGGATTATTTAAAGACTGAAAAGAGGCAGAAATAATGAGCGCAGAGGAAACACCCAATATACTCATTCTCATGGTGGACAGTGCAAAGGCAGCCAAGCTTTCCTGCTATGGCTATGACAAGCCAACAACTCCAAACATTGATAATTGCGCAAAAACTGGTGTTAGATTTGAATCTGCCATCACCGAGGCTCCCTGGACACTGCCGTCCCATCTTTCATTATTCTCAGGATTATACCCGTCAGAGCACGGAAGAAGCAAGGGCTTTGATATGGCCAATCTTGGTTTGTCCAGAGAAATAATCACACTTTCAGAATTACTATCAAAAAAGGGCTATGCCACAGGAGGATTTTCCAGCAATCCATGGGTCGGGCGTCTTACCCATCTCCATGACAGGCATGACCTCTACATTGAAGAGGACATGACCACCTCCAGCGGCTCTCAGATAATCAGTGCACCTGGCCATCTTCGGGCATTCAAGAAAATGAAATTATACTCAAAGGCCAATTATGCATCAGTAATGTGGGGCATGCCAATGCCTTTCCGGGTTAGTCATGAAAAATTATCAGATTACCTGCTGAAGAGCTTCATGAAATGGGTTCCCACAGACGGCAAGAAATTCTACAGTTTTATCAATCTAATGAACTGCCACAATCCATATTATCCTCCAAAGGACAAGATAAAAAAGTTCCTGAACAAGGAAAAGATGTTGAGCCCCACCCAATATAACAAGCAATTCATTCTGAACTCCAGAGGTGAAGTTCCACTGGATAACAGATTAAAAGAAAACATTCATGCATACTATGATGCCAGTCTCAATAATATGGATGAGCAGATTGGCAGGGTTTTCTCATTCCTGAAAGAGAAGAACTTGTATGATAATACTTTAATCTTCATATTTGCAGACCATGGAAAAACCCTCACAGAGCATGACAGGAAAAAGTTCCCATTGCATTACATAACAGATACAAATCTGCACATTCCAATGATTGCCCGCCATCCAAAATTATTCAAGCCAGGCATAGAAAAGAAGCATGTGCAATTGCTGAATGTTAATCAGACAATTCTTGACGCTGTTGGCATTGAGAACCCCAATATCACCAGGAAAGGAACATCACTCCAGGAGATTATTAACAGCGACATGCAGAACTATGCATATTCCGAGGTAGCTATACCTTACTCTGGTGTTGTTGACAAGGGCCAGGACTATGTTCGCAGCATAAAGAAAGGCTCATTCAAATATGTAAAATCCAAGAACCGTGGAACAATGCTGTTCAATCTAGCTGATGATCCAACCGAGGAAAAGGACTTCTCCAGCACCTATCCAGAGATGGTTGAAGAACTGTCAATGGAGCTTGATGAGATTACTTCGTCATTCGAGTGGAAGGACGGCAAAAAGCACACTGAAAAGAGCAAGCTGGATGATGCTATAAAGAAAGTTAAGTTTGATTTTTAGGAAATGAAAACATAAGTTCCCCTGGGCCCATAATTGATTGCCTCATAACCCTGCTTTCTGAGGTATTTCTCCAGGGTTTTCGTGTTAGGAATGTCTCCTTCACTATCCAATTAAGAAACAATCACTTCAATTATTTCCCTAGCAATCGCTCCATCATCATCTGTAACGGTCAAGTCAACTTCATAAATTCCAGCTTCTGCAAACGTATATTCAACAAACTCACCTGAAGCAACCGCCCCATCTCCAAAGTCCCAATCATAAGATACAATCACGCCATCAAGGTCATAGGAATCAGATGCATCAAAGAAGTACTGATTATTGCCATTAAGCGCGTTATTCAGATAAACAGAATCAACTACAGCTTCCTGATGGAATCCTCCTACGCAAGTTGTGAACACAGTATAGAACACCTGG
>DAOVXH010000209.1 GCA_030636255.1 Methanomassiliicoccales archaeon | reverse complement strand
TATTGACACGGTTATGAATCCAATCAAGGTGAATGTCAAGGACGGGTATGCAGTCAGAATCACCGGGGCCCACGATGTTGTCAAGGAACTGAACAAGGGTGGCAAGCAGGGAAGGAACATTGCCAAATTCGGATTCGGCCTGAACCCAAAGGCGAAAATTATTGGAAGATTTCTTGAGGATTCGAAAGTGCTAGGCACCATAAATATAGGCTTTGGAGACAATTCAATGTTCGGCGGCACTGTCAAGTGTCCGGTTCATCTTATTGCTGTGATAAAGAACCCAACTGTCACAGTGGACAATGTTCTGATAATGAAAGAAGGTGAATTAAAAGCATAGGCCAGCTTATCTATTAATGTTAAAATACCATCAAATTCTAAAATCTATCAACTATTAACTAACAACTAAGCCAGCTTGCTCATTTTGTAGTAATTATTGCTCCCTCAGATGTCATGACAATTGTATGTTCCATCTGGGACACCATGCCACCCTTGACCTCGCTGAGGATTGGATATGTGGCTACTATTCCCTGCCTCAAAAGCTTTTTCAGTTTTTTATCAGATTTGTCAAACCGCTTGGCCACCCAGCGTTCAGGGAATGGCAGGCAATTAAATTCTGCATGAACCTCATGCACAATCTCATTTAATTCCGGGTCTGGCAATTCCTTCATTCTGAGAAGTTTGTATATGTTTCCTGATTTTCGGCCTGCCACCCTTCCAACCCCATTTGTGGCAAATGGCTCTATTGCAACTGCCATGCCTGGCTTAAGGTCATCGGCTGATGTGTCAGATACATTGGGTACGCTGATTCCTGCATGCAAGTTGAATTGTTCCAAGCTGTGGCCAGACAGATTGCTAATTGGTTCAAAGCCCCTTGAGCGAATTATCTGCTCTATCATGGCCCCTAGATCCCGAACCATAATACCTGGCCGCAGGGCATCCAATACCGCAGTCAAGGAATCTGCTGATGCATCAATTAGGGATTTCCACTTATTTGTGCTGATTTCCACAGTCAAGGCGGTGTCTGCAATATAACCGTCAACATGCACCCCAAGGTCCAGTTTCACAATCTGGCCTGCCTGGAATGTTAGGGGATCCTCTGAATGAGGTGTGTAATGGGCAGCAATGGTATCAATTGCCAGATTTACCGGAAATGCTGGTTTTCCACCAAGCTTGATTATTTCAGACTCTGCAAATTCAGCCACATCAAGTAATAGATTACCTTCTTGAAGCATGTCAGCTGCCTGGCCTCTGACCTTGGAGGCAATTTGGCCTGCCTTGAGATATTTGGCTCTTACTGCATCATCCATAGATTTTCCTCAACTCGTCCGGTGATAAAGCACCTTCTCTAATTACTTTCGGTTTTTCACCTGTGAAGTCTATAAGGGTACTGGGGGTTCCGCCTACCTCTCCAGAATCAATGTAAACAGCCACATCTTCACCAAGCTGGCCCATTGCCTCCTGGCAGGTTATTGGCGGCTCTTTTCCATGCAAATTCGCCGAAGTTGAGGTTATTGGGCCAATATGTTCAACAATAGACCTGGTCAGTTCTGAACATGGCAATCGCACTGCCAGAGTTCCTTCATGCTGAATGCTGTCTGGAACATTTTTAATTGGTAATATGGCAGTAATAAGAATGTCCTGCCTGGCAAAAAATGGAAAGGCAATTTCAGGTATCTGGCACAGCCTCTTTATCTGCTCTTCGGAGGCCATAATCAGGAATGGAATATTCTCTGGGCGTTTTTTAGCCTCATGGGCTGCCCTTATTCCGGGTTCTGAATGAATACTGGCCCCTATGCCGTAAAGGGTGTTTGTGGGATAAACAATGATTTTCCCGGAATTAAGAATTGACTTCAATGAATCCAGAACTTTGGTTGGCAAGGGTTCTTTGGCAGACCATCCCACTATATCTGGCATTACTTGAATCTCCCATACATCTTCATGGCCTTCAGACCCATGGCCAGGTGTTCTGGAGCATTACCTAGTGCAGACGGTCCATGACCTGGGTACAAATTATCAACCATAATATCGGCAAGTTTTTCCATGCTGGCTATCAATTGTTCAAAATCCCCTGTTTCCAGGTCCCAGCGGCCTACGCCTCCGTCAGTGAACACAGTGTCACCGGAAAATAGGCAATTCTGGCCCATGAGACACATACTGCCAATGGTGTGGCCAGGGGTAAGCATGACCTCCAGAAATTCATCATTTCCCAGGTCGATCTTTTCGCCGTGGGAGACCTTGGAAACATCCATTGGTGCAATATCGCCGCCAAACATCCTGGCCCCGGTGGAAATCGGGTCTCCGGCAATCAATGAATCAGCATCATCCTCATGTGCCAGCATCTCACCGCCAAACTCTTCCTGGAATGCCAGTGCTCCTCCAACATGGTCAATGTGCCTATGTGTGAGAATAATGTAGGCCAGTTGCCTTCCTTGTAATATATCATTAACCTGGGCTGCTGCATGGTCAATATTTGAACTGGCACCAGTATCAATTATTACTGGCTTTTCTG
>DAOVXH010000122.1 GCA_030636255.1 Methanomassiliicoccales archaeon | reverse complement strand
TGGGTAATTTTCGGGCTGGCTACTGGTCGTCCATTTACAAAAATGAACAATTCATTCTTTGTGGCCTTGGTAATTGTGGGTTTAGCCAGATGCCCGATTATTGTCATTCCGTCCTGGGTTTCAATGAAGGAAACAAGTTCCCTGGCAACCCTTCGGCCCATGATATCGTTTATTCTATCTGGCATGTTCTTTGCCCTGGGAACATTTATTACCTCAACACCGTCATTGAGCAATTTGAAAGCAACTTCGGGATTGGCCAGTGCCCTTTCTGTTACTATCTGAATAATATGGCCCATTTCCACTCTATCTGATTTTAAATACTTCAATCTGGCAGGATGGCCGCTGAATAATTTCTTCACAGAAATGGTTGTGCCAGTGTCTCTACCAATTTGCTTCATTGCACTCATTTTCCCTTTTTTCAGGGAAACAAAATGGGCTGTTTTGGCCCTTTTCTCCTTGGTGGAGACCTCAACTTCGGCAACCGAGGCAATGCTGGATAAAGCTTCTCCCCGGAAACCCATGGTCCCCAGGCCTTCCAGGTCGTTAATGTCTAAAATTTTGCTGGTTGAATGCTGGATAAATGCAATTTTCAGGTTTTCAGCGTCCATGCCGCAACCATTGTCCACTATCTCAATAAGGTCCTTGCCAGCGCCCTGAATTCTGACTCGAATATCGGAAGCATCAGCGTCAATGGAATTTTCCACAAGCTCTTTAACAACACTGGCCGGCCGTTCGATAACCTCCCCGGCAGCTATCTTGTTGATTGTAGATTCATCCAGTATGTGAATTTTAGGCATCTTTATCCTCCAACTTATCCTTCAATTCATGAAGTTTATGCAAGGCCTGCATTGGCGTTAAATGGTCAAGGTCTAATGATTTTAACTCCTCCTTCAGAGGGTCTGGCTGGCTCATATCATCGAACATTACCAGCTGTGTGTATGTTCGTTTCTTTTTCTTGGGCTTGGCCTGGCTCATATCCATTACTGTCTGGTCCTCAATATCTTTCAGCAGCTTTTTGGACCGTTCAACAACCTCCTTGGGCATGCCTGCCAGCTTGGCAACTTGAATACCATAACTGCGATTGGTACTGCCTGGAATAACCTTCCTAAGGAAAATAATATCATCCTTTTCCTCCTTGACAGCAATATTGTAATTGGCCACACCGTCCAGCAGTTCCTCAAGCTCGTTTAGCTGATGATAGTGAGTTGCGAAAATGGTCTTTGCTCCAACCTTCCTGGAATGCACGTATTCTGCAACTGCCCAGGCAATGCTGAGGCCGTCGAATGTGGAAGTGCCTCTGCCAAGTTCGTCCAGCAGAATTAAGCTTCGCTTTGTGGCATTCTTGAGAATATCTGAAACCTGGGTCATCTCAACCATGAAGGTTGACTGGCCCCTGGTAAGGTCATCAAATGCGCCTACTCTGGTGAAAACACGGTCAACAACTCCAAGCTTGGCAGACCTGGCAGGAACAAATCCTCCCATCTGCGCCATTATCTGAATTAGCGCAATCTGGCGCATGTAGGTTGATTTACCAGCCATGTTCGGACCTGTCAAAATAATCACGCGATTCTTCTTCATGTCAAATTTAATATCATTGGGAATGAAGGGTTCAGTAAGCAAACTTTCCACTACTGGATGCCTTCCATCAATTATGTTTATGGAATCAGAGCTATCAACTTTCGGCCTTGCATAATTGTAAACACTGGCGAGTTCGGTCTGAGAACACAGTGCATCAAGCTGGCCCAGTGCCTGTGCGGTGCTTTGCAATTGCTCAGAATGCTCTGCCACTTTCTCTCGGATTTTGCAGAAAATATCATACTCAAGGGCAGTGGAGCGCTCGTTTGCAGTTAGGATTTGACTTTCTTTCTCTTTCAGCTCCTGGGTGATAAATCTCTCGCAATTGGCCAGTGTTTGTTTTTTGGTATACTCATCTGGAACTTTATCAATATGCGCGACCCCAACCTCAATAAAATAGCCAAAAACCCTGTTATACTTGATTTTCAGGCCTTTAATGCCAGTGCGTTTTCTCTCACCTTCCTCAAGACTGGCCATCCACTTGCCGCCGGAGGCGGACATCTCTCGCAATTCATCAAGCTGAGAATCATAACCTTCCTGTATCATTCCGCCGTCCCGAACACCCACTGGGGGCTCGTCGGCAATGGCATTGAATATTTCCGTGGTCAGAGAATCGCATGGGTCCATGTTTTTCCGTATCTGGCCAAGCAATTTTGGCTGCTTTCCCTCTAGTGTCTTGAGCAGCATTGGAATGGTTTCCATTGTTGTGCGGATTGCTGCAATATCCCTGGCATTTGCAGAGCCGTGAATGCTCCTGGCCAGTAATCTTTCCAGGTCTCTAACTTCCTCCAGGTATTCTCGAATTTCCGATTTCAGCATCCGGTCATTGAATAAATGTTCAATAGCATCCAGCCTGGATTCAATCTCCTTTGGGTCCATTAATGGTTTTGAGAGCCAGTTTCGAAGTGTGCGGCTGCCCATTGGCGTCAATGTCTTGTCTATTAGCTGGAATAATGTGCCGTTCTTCCCGCCGTCCCTGATATTGCCAAATAATTCTAAATTTCTTAAAGTTACAGAGTCCAGCATCATGAAATCGTTAAGCTCATAATACCTTATGGAGCGAATTTGCCCAACACTTCCCTTTTGCATTTCCAAAAGGTATGCCAGTGTTGCTCCTGCTGCTGTTATGGCAAGTACAGAATCATCAATTTTTGAGGTGTCTGGAATGTGTTCACTGAGAATTTGCCAGGCATTTTCCTTCTGGAATATATCTAGCTCGCCTTCGGTAACAGTGCATTCCAGCTCCCCATCAGTAAGCTCATGAAATCCCTTGATACCTATATTGGGGGAAACAAGACATTCTGCCGGTGCCAGTCTCACCAGCTCTGAACGTAAAAGTCGCTTTGAAGAACTACCTTCAAGCTCGGTAACAAGGAACTCACCGGTTGACACATCCACAGCCGCTAATCCATACCCTCCTTTGGCCTTGAAAATCGTCACCAGAAAATTATTTGCCTTTCCCTGGAGCATGTTGTCCTCCAGCACAGTGCCTGGCGATACAATTCTTACAACATCCCGCTTGACGATTCCCTTGGCCTTTTTCGGGTCCTCAACCTGCTCGCAGATTGCCACCTTGTATCCTGCCTTGACCATCCTGTGCAGATATGTGTCCAGCGCATGATAGGGAATTCCGGCCAGTGGAACTTTTTCACCCTTCATCTTTCCCCTGGAAGTTAGAGTAATATCAAGAACCCTGGCAGTGATTACTGCATCATCACCAAAGGTTTCGTAAAAATCACCCATTCTGAAGAATATCACCGTGCCTGGATACTGTGATTTAATGGTTTTGTATTGTTTCATCATCGGTGAATCATCTGGCATTATTCGCCCCCCAGGTGTCTTGGAAATCAGACATATAATTACCCAAGCGTTAAGTGATAGTGATACAAGATATTAAATTGTCTATTATGAATCCTAGTTCACCATGGCAGAGAGTGAGGATAATTCCAATACAATTGTTTCAAAAGGCATAACAGTCAGCTATGGCCCGATTCTGGCACTGGACAATTTCTCGGTTGAGGTGCCATCTGGAATAGTTGGCCTCCTGGGCCCAAACGGTGCAGGAAAAAGCACATTCATTAAAGCGATTCTGGGCCTGCTGACACCGGACAAGGGCCAGATTAAGATTGCTGGCCACAATCCGTTCACAGAAAGTGCCATTGTTCGGGACATGGTGGGTTACATGCCGGAGCATGATTGCCTCATTGACAATTTTACTGCCATAGACCTGGTTTCCTACCTGGGCCAGATTAGCGGCATGAAAAAACGGGACGCAATGCCCAGGAGCCATGAGATGCTGGACTTTGTAGGCATTGGCGAGGAAAGATATCGATTAATATCATCCTATTCAACAGGCATGAAGCAGCGGGTTAAACTCGCTCAAGCCATAGTCCATGACCCCAATATACTGTTTCTGGACGAGCCAACAAACGGTATGGACCCCCATGGCCGTGAGGATATGCTGGCCCTTATCAAAAAAATAAGTGATTCTGATAAGACCATTCTGGTATCAACCCATATATTGGATGACATTGAAAAGGTCAGTGACCATGCAATGATAATCTCCAATGGCAGGCTCATAACCCAGGGCAATTTGGATGAACTTCTGGAGGGCAAGGAAAATCTGAAGATAGTGAAGATTCGTGGTCCCGAACCAGCAATGAAGGACTTCGCAAAGGTACTTGAGGATTCATATGAGGTCCGCTCTGTTATTCTGGAAAGCGGCCAGACCACAATTCAATTCATTAATACTGACGGGGGAAATGACCTGTTCAAACTGAGCAGGGAAAAGAATGTCCAGCTCCGGGCATATTATCCTGAAAGGGCAACCCTGGAAGATGTGTTCATTGGAACACTGGAACAGCAGAATGGAGGTGCAGAGAATGGGAATTGACCCAATACGCTATAAGCCCTGGTCCGGTGAGAGAACTGGCACCCTTGACAGGGTTTTCATCATTGCCAAGACATTCTTCCTTCAAAAGCTCAAGTCCAAATGGATACTGGCCTTCCTGATTCTGGGAATTATTTTGATGTATGTGTTCAATATTATATTCAATGCTCTTATGCCACATGAGGCCCTGGATGCCCAGACAATGTCCAGCCAGATGAGCATGGGTTTTGTGTTCTCAATACTTCTGGCAGCAATGGTCTGTTCCGACGCAATAGCAGAAGACCTGAGAAGCAATTCCTTTGTGCTTTACTTCTCCAGGGCAATCAAGACAGAGAGCTATCTGGCCGGAAAGATTGGCGGTGCCTTCATGTTCCTATCCCTTTACAGCTTCATCCCGCCGATAATAATGGCCCTGGTGCTTATGGGAACACAATCCGGAACATCCTACGGTTCAAGTTTGGGTGTGTTTGGATACACCATAATTGCAGGTTTTGTTGCCACATTTTTCTTTTTGCCTATCAGCTTACTGATATCCAGCCTGACAACAAGAAAGTCCTATGCCGCTGTTGGAACATTCATGACATTTTTCATATTGACCATAATATCAGCAATATTCAGTGACTTTGACAGAAACTGGCGATTGATAGACCCCAGCTATGTTCTTTCAATCTTCTATGACTGGCTCTATGGTCTTGGAATGCCTACGGACATTGATGCCGGCCTGGCCTCGGTAATGTTCTCTGGCTTCATAATCGTGCCATTTGCCTTGCTCTACCTTAGAATTCACATGAAGGGGGTGGGCAAGTGAGCAGCCATACTCCTCCTCCATTACCCCCTGAGATATCAAATAATCATCTTCCGCCTCCCCTAGGAATCGGTGCTCCTGTGATACAGGCCAGCTTCCTTTCAAAATGGTATGGGAATGTCATCGGTCTCAATGGCTTCCATGTAACAATCTCCGACGGGATTACCGGAATTGTGGGACCCAATGGAGCAGGAAAGAGTACATTCTTCAAACTCGTAGTTGGCACAATAAAATCAAATGCAGGCGAGCTTCATGTAATGGGCCAGCGTCCCTGGGGTAATTCAAAGCAGCTGGCAAATATCGGGTTCTGCCCGGACTATGAATTCCTGCCTCTGGACATGACAGGAAATCAATATCTTCAATTCCTGGGCGGCCTCCATGCCATGGAAAAATCTACTATGCAAAAGCTAATTTCCGAGGTAACCAATATAGTGAGGATGAGCAAGGACATGGACAGAAAAATGGGCGGCTACAGCAAGGGAATGAAACAGCGATTGAAGATTGCTGGCGCACTTTTGCATAATCCCAAG